>DASVDQ010000034.1 GCA_036381035.1 Trueperaceae bacterium
CGGGCGCGCGGATCGTCGGCGACGACGTCCGCCTCGACGAGCTCCCGCTCCCCATGGTCGTCCTCACGTTCGACGGCGGCGACGGCCCCACTTTCACTGCCGGCATGGCCGTCTGGCAGCTCAGCGCCTACCTCTACGCCGCCACCGTCTACGAGGCCGCCGACGTCCTCGACGAACTCGAGGCCGCCGCCCTCACCTACACGTACGACGAGACGCTCGCCAAGCCCCTGAGCCGGTTCAGGGTCACGGGCCACGAGCGCCTCGAACCTGTCGGCCCCGCGCAACGCCTCCTGGCGTGGCGCGTCAACCTCGAAACCTCTTGGCTCCCCTGAGGAGGAGAGCAGCATGGGATACAGCACGTCCAACCCCGACAAGGTCCAGTTCAGCAAGGGCGCCCGCGTCCTCATCGGCGCCGTCGACGCGCCCAAGGCCGCGTGCACGCCCGTCGGCCTCCTCGGCGCCGACGCGACCCTCAACATCAACCCGACCTACCGGCAGAAGATGGACCGCTTCCCGGAGGTCATCGTCGCCGAGGCCATCCAGTCCATCACCGCCGAGGCTCGGTTCGTCCTCCGCGAGTGGACGACGGACAACCTCCGTCTCGCGCTGGGCCTGGCCACGTCGGACGTGACCGACGTCGCCGCGTCCCCGGTGAACGTCTCCGACGAGGAGTACGTCCTCGACTCCGGCGGCGTGGCCGCCATCCCCCGCACCGGCCTGACCGCGATCAGCGCCAAGGACGGCAGCGACGTGACGCTGGTCGAGGGCACCGACTACATCGTGGTCGTCACGTCCTCGCAGACGCTGATCGTCGCCCTCTCCGGCGGCAGCGTCGGCGCGACCGACACGGTGAAGGTGTCCTACACCTACACCCCGGTCGCGCACAGCATCCTGCCGATCGGCAAGGCCTCCACGCCGACGTACTACGGGGTGTGGATCGAGGAGGAGCTCACAGGCAGCCCCACGGCCAAGGTCGAGTACCAGATCTACAAGGCCAGGATCGGCATCGACGGCGGGTTCGCGATCAACAACGCCGAGCAGGGCGGTGACCTG
>DASVDQ010000035.1 GCA_036381035.1 Trueperaceae bacterium
CAGCGAGCGGGACTACCGCACTGGGCTCCTGTCATGGATGTGTGGCGGCGAACCGCACGTCAGGCCACGGGTGCACGATCTTGGTCTTGGGCAGGTAGCGGCTGGCGATGCGTTTCATGCGCTCCCAGGTGACCCGGTTTCTCTGGCTGCGGCGGCGCAGAGCGTGCCGCCAGTGCCGGATTGCCTGTTCCCGGAAGCTCCGTACCGCTTTGGCGTTGCCGGGCACGGCGTAGTACGCCTGGTGCCCGGCGATCACCGATGCCAGCCAGCGTCCCTGTTCGGGGACGGGCAGGTGACGGCGGCGTGTCAGCTCGGTTTTCACCTGCTTCAGCTTGGCCGTCATCTTCTTGGTGTCCGTGACCCGCTGGACCCAGAACCGTCCTCCCCTGGAGAGCCGGGCGATGTGCCGGAACCCCAGGAACGTGAACGTCTCCGGCTTCCCCTCGCCCCGCGCCTTCCGGTTGCAGGCCGCGTGCGGCCCGAACTCGATCAGCCGGGTCTTGTCCGGGTGCAGCTCCAGGGAGAACTTCGCGAGCCTGCCGCGCAGTTCCCCCAGGAACCTCTCAGCGTCGTCCTGGTACTCGAACCCCACGATGAAGTCATCAGCGAAGCGGACGATTACCACGTTCCCGCGCGCGTGATGCTTCCTCCACCATTCGGCCCACAGGTCCAGGGCGTAGTGCAGGTAGACGTTCGCCAGCAGGGGCGAGATCGATCCGCCCTGCATGGTTCCCTCCCCGCTGTCGGACCACTGCCCGTCCTCGATCACCCCTGCGCTCAGCCATTTCCCGGCCAGCCGCAGGACCCTCTCGTCCGCGATCCGGTGCCGGAGGAACTTCACCAGCCACCCTCGGTCAAGGTGGTCGAAGAAGCCGCGGATGTCCGCGTCCAGCACCCAGTTCACCTTCGTCCCGAGCCCGGCCGCCAGCGCGTCCAGCGCATCATGCTGGGAGCGTCCCGGCCGGAACCCGTAGGAGAACCCCTTGAAGTCCGCCTCGTAAACCGCGTTCAGCACCTCGCCGACGGCCCGCTGGACGATCTTGTCTTCCAGCGACGCGATGCCGAGCGGCCGCAGCCGCCCGTCCGCCTTCGGGATGTAAACGCGGCGCGACGGCACCGCCCGGTACTTCCCCGACTGCACCCGTTCGTGCAGGCCCCGCAGGTTCTCCTGCCAGTCCTGCTCGTACTCCGCCCAGCTCACCCCGTCCGTCCCCGGCGCCGCGTCCTTCTTCAGGCCGTCGAACGCCAGCACCAGCCGGTGAAAGCTGACATGGTGCAGCAACGCGGTGAACCGCGCATCCTTGTCCTTCCGCGCGACCTCGCGCACACGGTCCAGCCCACTTGACACGCCAGGCCCGGCACTGCGTCCGGGGCGTGTTTCACCAGCCGTGTTCTCCATAACTCAGTCCCTTTCCTCCCCTGCCTCCTCAGCCGCAGCCTCGTTCGGCAGGCTCACGGGTACTACGAACTGATCCGACTTCCCGCACCCGTCCATCCCCGGATTACCGCCTCAGCGTTCCCGGAGCGGCCCGCCCGCAGACCACCCGGGCGGGCAGGCACGGGACCTCCCGGTTCTCGTGCATGAAGGTTCCGCGCATGCTCAGGTTCTCCGACCGCGCGGGGCCCCCCGGCGACTCGCGATAACGCCGCCAGCGGTGTTGCCTCCCGCTTCATCCGACAGCGTCGGCACCCCGGTCTTGTGGATTTCGCGGCTCAATAGCCCGGCCTGCGCGTGCCCCTGTCAACGCTTCGCCACGCCTCTCACGAGACGCCGCGCATGACTCGGGGTCACCGTGGGTCGCTAGCCCTTCGATGTAGAGCTCTTCCATCTCCTCCTTCATGCCGGTTTATCCCGGCGCACCGGATGACCCACAATAACGAAAAAGGCCCTACAGGGTGCGGGGCAAAGTGGGGCAGAGTATCGCAATCTGAATGACCCTGCGGGCCGCTGACGGTCGCGGTAGGGACCGCCCTCACGGGCGGCCCCCCGCGCAGATCCCAGCGAGCGGGACTACCGCACTGGGCTCCTGTCATGGATGTGTGGCGGCGAACCGCACGTCAGGCCACGGGTGCACGATCTTGGTCTTGGGCAGGTAGCGGCTGGCGATGCGTTTCATGCGCTCCCAGGTGACCCGGTTTC
>DASVDQ010000036.1 GCA_036381035.1 Trueperaceae bacterium
GTTCGCCTCATCTACGCCTGAGCGGCCGTCCACGCCGTCCTAGTGCGCGATTTCACGAACTCCAACGACTAGAGTCTAGCAAGGTGTCTCGGGGGCAACAAGGCACGCCGGCGGTGAGGTGGTAACCACCTGAGCGGGCGCCGGGCGGACGGTATCATCGGCTGGTCGGTACGGGTGCGCGCCGTCGACGAGGCGAGCAAGCGGGTGGGAACGCACCCCGGCGGCGACGCTCGTCACGCAGCGTTCGTGGGTCGTTAGCTCAATCGGTAGAGCAGCTGGCTTTTAACCAGCGGGTTCCGGGTTCGAGTCCCGGGCGACCCACCACGGAGGAGCCCCGGGCCGCGCCGCGGGCACACCGGCGCCATGGACAGGAGAGCGGAGGCGCGAGCGCGCCCGCGGCTCACGCGAACATCAACATGACGCCCACGCCGCAGACGAAGGCGTGGATGCCCACCCACAGCGACCAGAGCGGGATCCTCTTGAGCCGAGGGAACCGCCGCTCGTGCTTCTTCCTCGCCGGGCGCCGCTTCACCTTGGTGCCGGGGTCGAGCGCCTCGATGGCCTGGCGGTACGCCCTCGCCAGCCTCGCATGGTGGCGGTTGCGCTCGTAGTGCTTGGCGCTGACCAGGGCGCCGAACACCCCTAAGGCCACCAGGAAGGCGCCCATCGGCCGCTGCAGCGAGGCGCCGCCCTGGTCGAGCCTGACCAGGGCGAACAGCGCGCCCGCCACGGCGATGACCACGTTCGTGACGGTCGCCCTGAGTTCCTCGTGGTGGCGCGCTTGGTCCGCCTGCTCCTTGTACAGGCCGAGCAGAGTCTCCAGGGTCGCCGGCATGTCGCCCCTCCCTCACTCCTCTTGGACTCGAGCGCCGTTCACGATAGTCCCGGGGCGCCTATGTCCGGAACTCACGGGGCGGCCTGCCGCGGCTCCACCGCGCCGACCCACCGCACCCCGCCGCGGCCCGCCGACGTCAGCCTGTCGGCGAGCTGCGCCATGTGGTGGTGGAGGTGCCTGACGTTGATGACCTGGTGCTCGAGCTTCGACGACCTGTACCGCCGGAAGCCGCTGTCGGGGCTGGTGAGGTCGAGGGCATCGACGAGGTCGTCCACCAGCCCGTCCAGGTGCGCGAGGTAGGTGAGCGCCTGGGCGCGGGAGTACGGCTCGGGCACCAGCGGCAGCGAGCTGTTCGGGTCGGGAGGCCCCGCGATGCCGTCGGGGTTCTGGACGTCGGCCTGGTGACCCTCCCACGGGACGAAGTCCTCCTCCCGCGGCATGAGGTAGAGGTGCGTGAAGTAGAGGACGTGGTACGCGACCTGCCAGAACGCGTTCCGCGGCGCGGGGTCGTACCATAGCTCGTCCGTGCACGTCTCGATGGCTTGGCGCAGCATCGCCAGCCCGGCGTGGTACTGGCTCTTCAGCACCGCGCGCAGCGCGGCGACCGGCACGCTCTCGTCTGATCGCGTCGCTTCCATGGGCGCTCCTCACGCGTCGCTGCCGGCAGGATACGCGGTTCTCCCTTGTTGACCGCTCTGGGCTCCGATGCTGTAGAATCATCGACGCGCTCGCGGGAGGTGGGGAACGCGAGCCAGGCCGAGAGGCCCCTTCGACTAGCGGTTAGGTCACAACCCTTTCAAGGTTGCGGCACCGGTTCGAATCCGGTAGGGGTCACCAGGGTGAGGCGCCCGTCCGCGGGCGCCTCTCGCCGTCTGGGCGCGGCGATGCCGCCAGTGTCGCCGCCCCTGACACCAGCGAGAAGCGGCGCGGGTGGGCGGCCTCAGATGTCGAGGCTCGCCAGGTAGAGCAGCGCGGCGGCGTCCCAGGCCTGCGGCCGGCAGGCCACGGGGTAGGGCACCGGCGGTCGTTCGTCCCGCGCGTAGCCGGCGACCAGCTCCGGCAGCCTCAGGTCTCCCTGCTCGAGCGTGAGGTCGAGGAGCGCGTCCCTCACCATCGCGGCCTCGGCCAGGAACCCGTAGCGGACCAGCCCGGCGGCGAAGAGGGCCGTGTCGTGCGGCCACACCGAGCCGTTGTGGTAGCTCACGGGGTTGTAGCGCGCCTCGCCCGCGCCGAGGGTGCGCAGCCCCCAGCCCGACCAGCAGGCGGGCGAGAACAGCGTGCGCACCAGCTCGGGCGCGCGCTCCTCGGGCACGATCCCGCACCACAGCAGCTGGCCGGCGTCGGAGCTGAGCACCTCGAGGGGGCGCTTGTCGCCGTCGAGGGCCATAGCGTACGTGCGCTTGCCCTCGAGCCAGAAGGCCCTGTCGAAGGCCGCCTTGAGCGCCGTCGCCCTCCCCTCCCACTCGCCCGCGCGGGCCTCGTCGCCGAGGTCGCGGTACCAGCGCGCCGCGTTGACGTAGGCGGCGTAGGCGTAGCCCTGCACCTCGGAGACCGCCAGGGCGCCCCGCGCGAGCTCGCCCCCCGCGTGGCTCATCGAGTCTTGCGAGTCCTTCCAGGACTGCACGCTGAGGTGACCGGCGCCGCCGCCCTCGGGGTCGAACTCGAGGAAGCCGTCCCCGTCGAGGTCGCCGTGGTCCACGGTCCAGGCGAGCGCCGCCTCCCAGGCGCCGCGCAGCTCGGCGAGGATGGCCGCGTCGCCCGTGGCGTCGACGTAGGCGCCGAGCAGCATCAGGAACAGCGGCGTGGCGTCGATGGAGCCGTAGTAGGGCGCATGCGGAGTGATGCCGAGCCGCGTGAGCTCGCCGAAGCGCAGCTCGTGCATGATCTTCCCCGGCTGGGCGGCGCGGTGGTAGTCGCAGGTCCGCGCCTGCCAGCGCGCGAGGTGCCGCAGCGTGCCCGCCGCCACGTCGGGCCTGTAGGGCAGCAGCAGGTGGCCGGTGATGAGGGAGTCGCGGCCGAACGCCGCGACGAACCACGGTATGCCCGCCGCTGCGACCGGTCCCTCCTCGGTGAAGAGCAGCAGGGCCCTGAGGTCGTCCACGGCGCGCTCGAGGCTCCGCCTGTGACCGCCGCTGGCCAGCGGCCGCGACCAGAGGCCGTCGAAGCTGCGTCGCCACTCCTCGTAGCTCATCGCCCCGCGCTCGTAGGCCGAGGGTCGGGGGGCGTCGACGGCGACCACGGGGTTGTCGACGGTGAGCTCCACGGTCACCAACCGCGCCTCGCCGGGAGCGAGCGTCAGCGACCACGCGGCGCGCGCCCCGCCCGCGGTCCGCTCGAACGAGGCCGGCTCGCCGCCGAGTCGCGCCGTCACGCCCTGCGCCAGACCGTCCTCCGCCACGTACCTGAAGGTGACCGCGCCGCCCGCGACCTCGGGGTCGGCGAACCGGCGCTCGCGCCGCGCCCAGCCGCGCGTCTCGAACACGTCGCTGAAGGCCGGCTCGAGCTCGAGGCTGAGGACCAGGTCCACCGGGGCGAGGGACGTGTTCGACACCTCGACCTCGTCGCGCAGGCCGCCGGCCGCGATGCGCGCCGTGCGCCTCACGGCGAGCACCTGTGCGGGACCCTCGATCAGCGCGTGGTGCGCGAAGAGCGTGTCGGGCCGCGGCGTGGCCACCGCCAGCGCCATGAGGTGCTGCCCGCGGGACGCCCACGACCAGCTGTAGCGCGAGAGGAACTTCGTGTCGTGGTCGTAGAGGCCGCGCTCGCCGCCCTCGACCTGGCCGCCCAGGTCGGCGACGAGGAAGGTGTAGTGCTCCTTGAGCACCAGGTTCTCGGTGAAGTTCACGGCCGCTCGCTGCTCACCCCTTGCCGCTCTCGCAGGATACCGCCTGGGGGCGGCCGCGGTCCGCGTCGTCTGGCGCCCTCCTCGACCGCGCGGGCTACAATGGCGGGCCGGCCCGGGCGGTTAGCTCAGCGGCAGAGCGTTCGCCTTACACGCGAAGGGTCGGGGGTTCGAGTCCCTCACCGCCCACCAACCGGCGCGGCCCCGAGGTCAGTCGTCGTCGGCGTCCGCCTCGCCCCCGCGAGCCGAGGTCCCGGCCTCGCCCCCCTCGCCCCGCGGCACCCCGGCCGCAGCCTCGGGCCCCTCGCCTCGCCGCAACCCGGCCTCGGCTGCCACGCGGCTTTGACCCTCCCTCTCCGCGATCATCTCGAGGAAGACCGAGACCACGTGCGGGTCGAAGTGCGTGCCGGCGTTCTCGCGCAGGTACTCGAGCGCCTTCTCCCGCGGCCAGGCCCTGCGGTAGGGCCGGTCGGACGTGAGGGCGTCGTAGACGTCGACGACGGCGAACAGGCGGGCCGCGACGGGTATCTCCTCGCCCTTGAGGCCGCGCGGGTAGCCGTTGCCGTCCCAGCGCTCGTGGTGGGCGTAGGGGATGTCGATCGCGGGCCTGAGGAACGGGATGCCGGAGAGCAGGTCGTGGGCCAGGGTCGTGTGGCTCTTCATGACCTCCCACTCGTCGGGGTCGAGCTTGCCGGGCTTGAGGAGGATGTGGTCCGGCACGCCCATCTTCCCGATGTCGTGCAGCAGGGCGCCGCGCCTTATCAGCACGAGGTCGTCGCCCTTGAGTCCGAGGCGCGCGGCGAGCTGCACCGCCAGCTCCGTCACGCGGCGGCTGTGTCCCTCGGTCTCCTGGTCCTTGAGGTCGAGCGCCCGCGCCCAGCCCTCGATAGTCGTGTCGTAGGCCAGGCGCAGCTCGACGTTCGAGCGCTCCAGCTCGTCGAAGAGCCGGGCGTTGGACAGGCCGATGGCGGCCTGCATCGCCAGCGCGTCGAGGAAGTCGTGCCAGTCGTCCGACTCGGGCAGGCCGTCGTCGTGGAACACCTCGAGCACGCCCTGGAGACGGCCCTTGGCGACGAGCGGCACGCCGACGTAGGCCTCGAACCCCCCGTCCTCGCCCTGCGGCGCGCCGACGACGGCGGCCAGGGCCTCCCTGCCGGTGACCACGACCCGCTTCCTGTCGCGCGCAACGGTCCCGCTCGGCCCCTCGCCCAGCGCGACGCGCAGGCCGCGGGCCCCGGCGGTCGGGAGACCTTGGCTGGCGCCGTGGCGCAGCACGTGCTCGGTCTCGTCGTAGAGCAGGACGCGGGCGGCGGGCACCTGCAGGCGGCCCGTGACCTGCTCCAGCAGCACGCCGAGCGTCAGGCCGATGTCGAGCGAGCCGATGATGGCGCGGTCGATGTCGCGCAGCGCCACGAGCCTCTCGACCCGCTCCCGCAGGGCGACGTTGAGGCCCTCGATGTCGGCGCGGGCCGCGTCGATCTCCGACCTGTCGATGCCCGTTCCCACCAGGAACTGACGCCCGCCGCGCTCGACGCGCGTGGCGCTGAGGAAGTAGGGCCGGCTGCGGCCGTCCTTGCTCGTGACCCTCACGTCGGCCGACGCGTGGCCCTCGGCGAACACCCTCTCGATGCCGCGCGCGACGGCGGCGCGTGAGTCGCCCTCGAAGAGCGCCAGCGGGTCGAGGCCGGGCAGCTCCTCGTCGGCGTAGCCGGTGACCTCGGCGAAGCGGCGGTTCCAGCGCACGTAGCGTCCTTCGGGGTCGCGGACGAAGAAGAGCCCGGGGAGGCTCTCGATGAGCGCGTCGGTGAAGCCCTTCTCCTCCAGCAGCTCCGCCTGCGCCGAGGCCTGGGCGAGGAACGCCTCGCGCATCGACTCCTTGAAGCGCAGCCCGAACCTGTCGAGCAGGAACGCGATGAAGACGAGCACCATGGCGTAGGGCCCGAGGAGCTCCCACACCCCGGGCCGACCGTCGCCGCCGAAGAGGGTCTCGCCGTGCAGCAGCGGCGCCGCCACGATGACGGCCAGGGCCCAGCCGGTGGTCAGGCGCAGGGCGGTGCGGTCCAGCAGCAGGCCGGCCACGACGAGCGGCACGAAGAACAGCAGCAGCGACGGGGCCGAGTCCCTGACGCCCTGGCTGAGGGGGAGCGCCGAACCGGCCAGCATGAGGAGCCCCGCCGCGAGCCCGATGGCCACGCGGGGACGGCCCCAGCGGTTCAGCGCGATCGTCCCCAGCAGGAAGAGGACGAGGAAGGCGTCGCCGGCCACGGCGGCGGGCCGCAGGAACGGCCGGTCCAACCGCAGTGCGTCGATCGCGATCGAGACGAGGATGAGGACGAGGAAGGCCCAGAGGAAGCCGCCCACGACCCGCCGCTCCTCCTGGCGGGTGCGCTGCAGGGCGCCGTTCTGCCGGCTCAAGCGCCTGCCCTCGCAAGCCGGCCGGCGGCGCCAGGGCTCGACGCGTCGAGCCTGGGCCACGGGCGCTCGGTTCGGGCCGCCACGGTAGAGCGACGACGGTTCAAGACGCGTGGGCTAGCCGGCACTCCCCCTCGGCACCTCCCCACCCCCCGGGGATAGCCGATTAGAGCACCCGCGCGCGTGGCGCCGGGTGCTACACCTCACGCGGGCGGGGGGTCGCCTCGCGGCGATCCGCGCCCCGGTCGGCTGGCGCGCTCACGCCCGCGCGGCCAGCCAGCCCATCGTCTTCTCGGCCAGCCTGTCCAGGGCCGCCACCGAGAGCTCGATGTGCTCCTCCTTGGTGTCCTCGATCTTGTTGTGGGAGATGCCGTGAAGGCTCTGCACGAACAGCATCACGGTGGGCACGCCGGCGCGGGCGACCTCGGCGGCGTCGTGCAGCGGTCCGCTCGGCAGGCGGTGCGACACGCCCGCCGTCTCCGTGACGGCCGCGTCGGCGAGCTCGATGAGCTCGGGGTGGAACGGCATCGGGTCGATGCTCCACAGGTGGCTCCACGAGACCTGCACGCCGCCCTCGCGGGCGAAGCGCTCGCTGGCCTCCTTGGCGTCGGCGAGCATGCCGGCCAGCTGCTGGCCGTCCAGGTGGCGCTGGTCGAGGGTGATGTCGCACTCCGCCACGACGGAGGTGACGATGCCCGGCCTGGTGACGCAGGAGCCGATCGTGCAGACGCCGCCGCGGCGGCGCGTGATCTCGTAGACCTCGGGGCTCATCCTGGCGGCGGCGAGGAACGCGTCCTTGCGCTTGTCCATGGGCGTGGAGCCGGAGTGCGCCGCTTGCCCCCTGAAGTGGATCGCGTGGCGCTCGACGCCGAACGTCCCGAGGACGACGCCGAGCGGCAGGTCGAGGTCGAGGAGGACCGGCCCCTGCTCGATGTGCAGCTCCAGGTAGGCGCCGGCGCCCTTCAGCTCGGCGTGCGCCTCGTTCATGCGGTCGAGGTCCACGCCGCAGCGCCGCAGCGCGTCGACGAGCCTCACGCCCTCGGCGTCGCGCCTGTCGCGCTCGGCGTCGGGGTCGAGCGTGCCGCCGGCGGCGCTGGAGCCGAGGAGGCTCCGGCCGAACCTGGCGCCCTCCTCGTCGGCCCAGTCGACGAGCCTCACCGTGACGGGCGGCCTGCCGCCGTACTGCTCGCTGATGCGCCGCACGACCTCGAGGCCGGCCAGCACGTTGAGGCAGCCGTCGAGCCAGCCGCCTCCCGGCACCGAGTCCATGTGGCCCCCGATCAGGAGCGCCGTGTCGGACTCGCCGCGCAGCGTCGACCACACGTTGCCCGCGGCGTCCATGTGGGTCTCGAGGCCGAGGGCGTCGAGCTTCTCGCGCAGCCACCGGCGCGCCTCGAGCCAGGTGTCGGTCCAGGCGACGCGCCAGGCGCCGTCCTCGTTCGCGGTGCGGGCGCGCAGGTCCTTGAGCTCGGCGACGGTGCGTTTCGGGTCGAGTGGCGACATCCCAGCCCTCCCTGCCGGCTCGCGGCGTGACGCCCGCGGGCCGGGTGCGACGATGGTGGATGCGCGATACTACCGCGCACCGCGGCCGCCGGGCGAGTCAGTCGCCGGCCGCCACCCGGTTCCTGCCGTGGGACTTCGCCTGGTAGAGACGCCTGTCGGCGAGCTTCAGGAGCTCGAGCGCGTGGGGGGAGCCGGGCAGCTCGCGCACCGAGGCCACGCCCGCGCTGACCGTGACCTCGAGCCCCGGCGCCAGCTCGTCCCAGCCGGTGGTCGCCACGGCCACGCGGGCCTTCTCGGCCACGCGCTCGGCGGCGGGCTTCGGCGTGCCGACGAGCATGACCGCGAACTCCTCGCCTCCCCAGCGCGCGACCACGTCGGTGCGGCGGAACGTCCGCGTCAAGACCCCCGCCACCTTCCTCAGCACCTCGTCGCCGACGAGGTGCGTGTGGCGGTCGTTGATCGACTTGAACCCGTCGACGTCGAACAGCACCAGGCACAGGTCGGAGTCGGGCTCCTGCCGGCACCTGGCGACGGCGTCGCCGAGGCGGCCGTTGAAGTAGCGCCGGTTGTGGACCTGCGTGAGCTCGTCGGTGGAGCTCAGGCGCTCGAGGCGCTCCGCCTGGGCGCGCAGGGCGCGGTTCGCCTCGGCCAGGGCGCGGCCGGTGATCGCCAGCAGCTCGTGGTCCCGCGTCAGGCCGGCCTCGAGCTCGACGAGCAGCACGCCGAGCAGCACCTCGCCGTGCTCCTGCTGCCGCGCTCCGCTCTCCTCGATGAAGCTCCAGAGCCTGTCGTACGCCTCCTCGTGGCGGCCGAGGAGCGCCAGCGCCCGCGCCTGCTCGCGCAGCAGGTCGGCGGCCGCGCCGAGCGAGCCCGCCTCGCGGTGCAGGCGCTCCGCCTGCTCGAGCTCCTTCAGGGCCTCGGCCGCGTCGCCCGCGTCGAGCAGCGCCCGGCCGATCGCCTCCACGACCTCGCCCCTGAACGGCTGGCCCGGGTCGTCGATCTCGCGGGCCGCGCTCTCGAAGTGCTCCATCGCGGTGACGAGGTCGCCGGCGGCGGCGTGGGCCGTGCCCAGCTTCGCCAGCGTGGTGGCCACGTAGGCGCGCCTGCTCAGCGAGCGGAACAGGCCCAGCGACTCCCGCAGCGCCTCGATCGCCTCATCGTGGCGCCTGAGCGCGCTGAGCGCCCGCCCGCGGTTCGAGAGGGCGATGGCCCGCCGCATGTCGTCGCGCTCCTCGGCGGCTCCCGTGGCGGCCTGGTCGAAGCAGGCCAGCGCCTCCTCGATGCGGTCGGTGGCCATGTAGACGTTGCCGAGGTTGTTCACGAGGGCCGGGAAGACGCGCTCCCCGGCGCGCTCGAGCACGTCGATGCCGGCGCGGAGGTGGTAGATCGCGCGCTCGTGGAAGTCGCGCACGCCGTAGACGGACGCCAGGTCGTTGTGCGCCTGCGCGGCGAGCAGCGGCAGCCGCAGCTGGTTCGCGAGCGCCAGCGCGGCGCGGCCGAAGGGCAGCGCCGACTCGACGTCGTTGGACAGCATCGCGCTGCGCAGGCCGTACCGCATCGTCTCGGCGACGACGCGGCCGGCCTCGGGCGAGAGGCCGGAGGCGTCGAGCGCGGCGAGGCGCTCGGCGAGGCGTCGTCCGCCCGCCTCCCGCGGCTCGGAACCGCAGAGGCGCTCGACCTCGTCGAGGGCCTGGATGATCTGAGCCTTGGCGCCGTGGGCGTCGTCGAGCTCTATGAGCGCCTTGGCGCCTTCGAGGAGCGCCTCGAGTTCGGCGAGTCGTCTGCCCTCGTCGGCGCCCCCGCTCCCTGACGTCATCGGCGCCATCATCGCGGGGGGCGGGGACGACGAAACGGAACCTGGCTCACATTCCTCGCGGCGCGGCCGCTCGCAGCGCCCGACGCCACAGCTCCTCCGTGTCGGCGCGGTGGCCGAGCCGGCGGAACGAGGTCGCCAGCGTGTCGAGGTCGCGGCGCAGGAGGTCGACGCCCTCGCGCGAGGCGGCGACCTCCAGGGCCTGCGGGACGTCTATGAGCCAGACACTGCCCTCGTGCCACAGCAGGTTGTAGGTCGAGAGGTCACCGTGCGCGAGGCCCAGCTCGGCGAGCCGCAGGTAGATCGCCGCCGCCTGGTCCCAGGCGCTGCGGACCTCCTCGTCGGGCAGCCTGAGGTCGGAGAGGCGCGGCGCCGGCTCCTCGCCGTCCCCGATGAGCTGCATCAGCACGACCGAGCCGGACTCGCTCAGGTCGCTCACGTCGGGCCCCACGGCCGGCCGCGGCACGGGCAGGCCGGCGTCGTGCAGTCGCCACAGCGTCCGGTACTCGCGGAGCACCCAGACGTCCATCTTGACCCTGAGGCCGGTCCGCGTCCCGCGGCGCATGGCCTTGGCGGCGCGGGCGTCGGCGACCCAGTAGCCGTCCCAGTAGCTGGCGTCGTTCCTGAACGCGCGCAGCTCGAGGGCGGTGTAGAGCTTCGCGACCAGGCTCTCCTCGCCCCGCCTGACGACGTAGACGGTCGCCTCCTTGCCGCCGCGGAGCCTGGCGACGAGCGTGTCGAAGTAGCCCCTGTCGTAGAGGCGCTGCATGTCGGGGTCGGCGAACGCGGTCGTGGTCGTGGGCCGCTCGGCCTCGCCGCCCCACACGATGTCGGTCACGGACCCGCGCTTGACGGGCCGGCGCCCCCGGCCCTTCCCCTTGGAGGCGCGCGACCCGCGCCTCCCCTTCGTGCGGACGCCGAACTCGGCGCCCTCGTCCTCTTCGTGTCGTGGCAAGGCCCGTCCTCCGTGGGCGTGTGCGGGCACCTCGCGCCCGTGAGCGGGTGCGAGGTCCTCGCGCTGCGTAGGGCGTGTCGCGCCCGCCGCCTCGAAGGTCGTCGGCTTCGCGGTGGGTCAGCCGAGGTCAAGACGTGGCGGCGCGGCGCCTGCGGTCACGGGTTCTCTGGGCATAGCGCTCACCACCTCTCGGCCGGTTCGGGCCGCATCCTAGCGCACCAGGCGTGCGGCTGGTGCGGGCTTAGCATCGTCTGATGGCGGCCCCGGCGGTCGCCGCGGACCGGCTCACCGGGCCGGCCGCGTCCCGGGAGGACCGATGAGACGCTCGCTGCTCCTGCTGCTACTGCTCCTGTCCGCGCCCCTGGCGGCGGCCCAGACGCTCACCACGGCGATGGGCTCGAACCCGCCGACGCTCGACCCGCAGAGGACCTTCAACGGCTTCTCCTTCGCCGTCACCACGCAGGTCTACGAGACCCTGTTCCGCGTCACGACCGAGGGCGAGGTCGAGGGACTACTGGCCGAGAGCTGGGAGCAGGTCGCGCCCGACCGGCTGCGCGTGACGCTGCGCGAGGGCGTGGAGTTCACCGACGGCACGCCGCTGGACGCGGAGGCCGTGAAGGCGTCGCTCGAGCGCCTGCTCGACCCGGCCACCGCCGCGCCGGGCCGCTTCGTCGTCTCGGCCATCTCCGCGGTGGAGGTCGTGGACGAGCGCACGGTGGACATCGTCACCGCGGAGCCGTTCGCCCCCCTGCTGGCCCACCTCGCTCACCCGGTGACGGCCATCGTGCCCGTCGCGCACGGCGACGACCTCGCGCGCCGACCGGTCGGCTCCGGTCCTTACGTCTTCGAGTCGTGGACCCAGGGCGACTCGGTGGTGCTCACCGCGAACGAGGGCTACTGGGGCGGCACTCCGGCCATCGACCGCGTGGTGTACCGCATCATCCCCGAGGTCAGCACGCAGGTCGTGGAGCTGCGCAGCGGCGGGCTCGACGTCCTCTTCAACATCCCTGCCGACAGCTTCCGCCAGCTCGAGGGCATGGCCTCCCTGGAGACCGACTCCTTCCTCGGCTGGGGCAGCGTGCACCTCGGCTTCAACACGACGAGCCCGAAGCTGCAGGACATCCGCGTGAGGCAGGCGATCGCCCACGCCATCGACAAGCAGCTCATCGTCGACGAGCTCCTCAGCGGCCTGGCCCAGGTGGGCGTGGCGCCCGTCCCGCCCACGGTGCGCTTCGCCGCCTCCGACCTCGAGGAGCCGTACCCGTACGACGCGGACCGCGCCAGGGAGCTGCTGGCGCAGGCGGGCGCCGAGGGCCTCACGCTCACGCTGGACGTCTACCAGAACCCCGACCTCGAGGCCGTGGCCCAGGTCCTGCAGGCGATGCTCGCCGACGTGGGCGTCACGGTCGAGGTGCGCGTGCAGGAGTTCGCCGCCTACTCCGAGACCCTGCAGAGCGATGACGTCGAGATGTACCTGACCTCGTGGGGCACGGTGACCCTCGACGCCGACTACACGCTGTTCGCGTTCTTCCACTCGTCGGAGATCCCCGCGAACAACGCCTCGCGCTACAGCGTGCCCGAGGTGGACGACGCGCTGGAGGCCGCCCGCGCCACGCCGGACGACGCGCAGCGCGAGCGGCTCTACCGAATCGTCCAGGAGCGCGTCCTCGCCGACGTCCCCATGGTCACCCTCTACTACCCGCTGTCCACGTCGGCGAAGCGGCCGGCGCTCCAGGGCGAGGTCGTGCGCTTCTCCTGGATCAACCTCGACCTGCGCGGCGCCACGCTGGAGGAGTGAGCCCGGCGGGGGCAGAGGGGCGAGCGTCCGGCACACCGCACACTCCGGACCTGCCATGCTGGCCTACGTCGTCAAACGCCTCCTGAGCCTCGTCCCCGTGCTGCTCGGGGTCGTGCTGCTGGTGTTCGCCATGCTCTGGCTCGCGCCCGGCGACCCGGTGCTGGCGCTGCTCGGCGAGGGCGCGCAGGGCATCACCGCGGCCCAGGTCGAGGAGCTGCGCCGCGCGTACGGCCTCGACCGCAGCTTCCCCGAGCAGTTCGTCTCCTACCTGGCGGACGTGGTCCGCCTCGACCTGGGCACCTCGCTGAGGAGCTCGCAGAGCGTGACGAGCGAGGTGCTCTCGCGCTTCCCCGCCACCCTCGCGCTCGCCGGCAGCGCGCTGGCCATCGCCGTCGTCGTCGGCGGCCTCTTCGGCGTGCTGGCCGCCGTCTACAAGGGCACCTGGGTCGACTCCGTCGCGATCGTCGTCGCCCTGCTCGGCGTCTCGGTGCCCGTGTTCTGGTCCGGCCTCGTGCTGATGCTCGTGTTCGCGCTCCAGCTCGGCTGGCTGCCCGCCTCGGGGTCCGGCACCTGGCGGCACCTGATCATGCCGGCGGCGACCGTCGGCTTCTCCTCCGCCGCGTTCATCGCCCGGGTCACGCGCGCCTCGCTCATCGAGGCGCTGCGCCAGGACTACGTGCGGACCGCCAGGGCGAAGGGCCTGCCCGAGGGGCGCGTGCGGCTGAAGCACGCGCTGAAGAACGCGCTCCTGCCCGTCGTCACGGTCGTCGGGCTGCAGTTCGGCGGGCTGCTGGGCGGCGCGGTCCTCACCGAGACCGTCTTCGCCTGGCCGGGCGTGGGCCGGCTGCTCGTCGACGCGATCACGAGCCGCGACCTGCCGCTCGTGCAGGGGGCGGTGCTGTTCGTGGCCGTGGCGTTCATCGTCGTGAACCTGCTCGTCGACCTCTCCTACGCCGCCCTGAACCCGAAGGTGCGCTATGGCTGACGCCCCGGCCGTCGTCGCCGATGCCGCGGCCTCGCCGTCGCGCTCGCCCGCGGCGCGGCGCTTCCTGCGCCACCGCGGCGCCGTCGTCGGCCTCGCGCTCGTGCTCCTCCTGGTCCTCGCCGCAGCGCTCGCGCCGGTGATCGCGCCCTACGCGCCGGACGCCCAGGACCTGAGGGAGCGGCTCGAGCCGCCCTCCCGGGAGCACTGGTTCGGCACCGACGAGTTCGGGCGCGACGTCTTCAGCCGCGTGCTCCACGGCGCGCGGGTCAGCCTCCTCACCGGGCTCGTGCCCGTCGCGACGGGCCTCCTGGTCGGCACCGGCGTAGGCCTCCTCGCCGGGTTCTACCGCGGCTGGGTCGACGACGTCCTCATGCGCGCCATGGACGTCCTGCTGGCCTTCCCCCCGCTGCTGCTGGCGCTGGCGGTCGTCGGGACGCTCGGGCCGGGGCTGGTGAACGCCGTCATCGCCGTCGCCGTCGTCTCCCTGCCCGAGTACGCCCGCCTGGCGCGCAGCGTCGTGATCGCCGCGCGGGAGGAGGAGTACGTGCACGCCGCCAGGGCGCTGGGCGCCAACGACCGGCGGCTGATGCTCAGGCACGTGCTGCCCGCCACCGTCGGACCGCTGACGGTCCAGGCGACCCTCGGCATCGGCTTCGCGGTCCTCAGCATGGCCGGCCTGTCGTTCCTCG
Organism: Trueperaceae bacterium; assembly: GCA_036381035.1. NCBI lineage: Bacteria > Thermotogati > Deinococcota > Deinococci > Trueperales > Trueperaceae > Trueperaceae bacterium. The sequence goes on from DASVDQ010000036.1 coordinate 13,833, forward strand.
GCCTCGGCGTGCAGCCCCCCACCGCCGACTGGGGCGAGATGCTCTCGCGCGGGCGGCGCTTCCTCCCCGGCGCCCAGTGGCTGCTCCTCTACCCCGGGGCGGCCGTGTCGCTGACCGTGCTCGCCTTCAACCTGCTCGGGGACGGCCTGCGCGACGCGTTCGACCCGCGGGGCTGAGCTCGCGTCCGCGACGCCGCGGGGCCGCGGGTTACCCTCTCCGCATGATCCCCGTCATCGACGGTCACAACGACACCCTCCTCCTGCACTACCACGAGCCGACGCGCGACTTCTTCACCAAACAGGAGAGCGGCCACATCGACCTCGAGCGGGCCCGCCAGGGCGGGCTGGCCGGTGCGTTCTTCGCGGTGTTCCCGCCGGGACGGGAGCTGCCCGGCGTGAGCAGGACCTTCACGCGGCGCGACGGCTCCACCGCCGTGGCCGCCCCGCCCGCGATCGACCGCGTGGAGGCCACGACGGCGACGAACGCGATGGTCTCGCAGCTCCTGCGGTGGGACGCCGACCCTGAGCGGCGCGTGAGGCTGGTGCGCAGCGTGCGGGAGATCGAGCAGGCGATGGCCGACGGGGCGCTCGCGGCGATACTCCACTTCGAGGGCGCGGAGGCCATCGACGTCGACCTGGCGGCGCTCGACGTCTACCACGCCGCGGGCCTGCGGAGCCTCGGCATCGTCTGGAGCCGCGCGAACGCGTTCGGCTACGGCGTGCCGTTCGCGTTCCCCTCGTCGCCCGACCTCGCGCCGGGGCTCACCGGTCACGGCGTGCGCCTGGTCAAGCGCTGCAACGAGCTGAAGATCATGATCGACCTCTCGCACATCAGCGAGAGGGGCTTCTGGGACGTCGCCGACCTGTCCGACGCCCCGCTCGTCGCCACGCACTCGAACGCCCACGCCCTCTCGCCATCGCCCCGCAACCTCACCGACGCGCAGCTGCGCGCCATCGCCGAGACGAAGGGGCTGGTGGGCGTCAACTTCAACGTCGGCTTCCTCGCCGAGGACGGCTCGTCGGACCCCGCGCTGCCGCTCGAGGTGATGGTCAGGCACGTCGACTACCTCGTGGACAAGCTCGGCATCGACGGCGTCGCCCTCGGCTCCGACTTCGACGGCGCCACGATGCCCGCGGCGATCGGGGACGTCGCCGGCCTGCCGGCGCTGCTCGAGGCCCTCGCGGGCGCGGGCTACGACAGAGAGTCCCTGGAGAAGATCGCCCACAAGAACTGGCTGCGGGTCCTGAGGCTCACCTGGGGCGAGTGAGGGCCGAGGCGCCTCAGCGCCGCGACGCCCTGACCCTCTCCAGGACAGCCAGCCCGCGGCGCGCCGCGTCCTGCACCAGGGCCGGCGCCACCGGCTGGCACACGAGGAAGCCCTGGACGGAGTCGCAGCCGGCCTCGATGACCTGGAGCAGCTGCTCCTCCGTCTCGACGCCCTCGGCCGTGACCTCCACGCCGATGGCCTTGCCGAGGGCCGCCACGGCCTTGAGGATCGCCAGCTCGCTGCCCTGACCGGAGTAGCCGGGCGCCTGGTCGAGGAAGGCCCTGTCGAGCTTGAGGGCGTCGACCGGCAGCTCGTGCAGGTGCGCCAGCGACGCGTAGCCGGTGCCGAAGTCGTCGAGCGTGACCTTCACGCCGCTGCGGCGCAGCTCGGCCAGCACGTCGGAGCCGCGGTTGCGGTCGGCCAGCGCGGCGGTCTCCGTCACCTCGACCTCCAGGCGGCTCGCCGGCAGGCCGGCGCGGTACAGCGCGCTGCGCACGTCCTCCAGCAGGCCGCCGCCGCGCAGCTGCAGCGGCGACACGTTCACGGCCACGCGCGGGACCTTGAAGCCGGCCTCGTCCCACCTGTTCACCTGCGCCAGGGCCAGGTCGAGGACCTCCCGGCCCAGGGAGACGATCTGGCCCGTCTCCTCCGCCAGGGGCACGAACGAGTCCGGGCTCATCAGCCCCCTCTCGGGGTGGCGCCAGCGCACCAGAGCCTCGGCGCCGGCCAGCTTGCCGGTCCGCAGGTCGACGCGCGGCTGGTAGTAGAGCGTGAGCTGCTCCTTGCCCAGCGCCTGGCGGAGCTCGTCCTCGAGCTCGAGGCGCTCCTGCACGCGCACCTGCATGGCGGGCCTGAACACGGCGAACGACGGACCCCGCGCCGCCTTGGCGCGGTACTTCGCCTGCGACGCCGCCTTCATCAGGGCACCGGGCGTCTCGGCGTGGTCGGGGAACACCGCGACCCCCACGCGCGGACGGAACGTGACGCTGCGGCCCTCCAGGACCACGGGCTCCACCAGGCCGCTCACGACGCGCTGGGCGATGTCGGTGGCGTCGACCGTGTCCTGCAGCGGGCGCGTGACGATCGCGAACTCGTCGGTGCCGAAGCGGGCCACGGTCGCGCTCTGCGCCACGGCCTTCAGCCGCCGCGCCGCCAAGCGCAGCATGTCGTCGGCCGCGTCCTGGCTCACGGCGTCGTGTATCAGGCGGAAGCCGTGCAGCTCGAGGTAGAGCACGGCGACCTTCAGCTTCGCCGCGCGCGCGGCCGCGAGCGCGTCGAGCAGCAGGGTCTCGAAGCGCTGTCGGTTCGGCAGGTCGGTGACGGGGTCGTGGTTCGCCAGGTACTCGACGCGCTGCTGCAGCGCCCGGCGCTCCTCCTCGTAGGCGTCGTTGGGGCTCCTCCCGGCGAGCTCGGCGCAGATGGCCATGCGCGCGAGCTTGCCGCCGTAGACGAGCTCGAACACGCTGACGGCGGCCTGGAACTCGCCCTTGACGCCGCGCAGACGCACCGTCGGCGTGCCGTTGAGCGCGGCGAGGAACGGGGTCTGCGCCGAGGCGTAGTCGCGTGCCACGGCCGCGGGCGTCTCGCCGGCGTGCAGGTCGAGGAGGCTGCGGCCGGGAGCGGGGCCCGTGGGCAGGCCGAACACCGCGGCCGCGCGGGGGTTCACGGCCAGGAGCTCGAGGGTCGCGGGGTCGTAGACGACGACGGCCTGCGGATGGGTCCGGAAGAAGGCCTCCGTGGCTCTGCCAGGGCTGTGGGTGCGCTCCTCCATCGGTCCCGTTCCGGCTCGTTCCCGGGCACGCTCCGGCGCGCCCTCAGGCGGCTCCTGTGCGCTCGATCCCAGATGATAACGGCATGAGCGTCTCCGGCACCCGGGCGCCGAACCAGGCGGCGGCCAACACGCCGACCGCCCCGACCGCTACCGCGGCGGGACCCAGCGACGCGGACTGGGCCACGAGGCCGACGACGACGGGTCCGCCGGCCCAGCCGGCGTCGCCGATGAGCCGCCACCAGCCGAGGAACGTCGACGCCGCCTCCCGCGGCGCCAGGTCGGCGGCGAGGGTCATCATCGTGCCCGACCCCAGCCCGTTGCCGACGCCGATGAGCACGGCGATGGCGAGGAGCGAGGCGAAGCCGGTGGCCAGGGGCACCAGCGCCAGCGACAGGCCCATGAGGAGGAAGCACGGCACGATGGCGGCCTTGCGCCCGCGCGTGTCCATGAGCCAGCCGGCCGGATAGGCCAGCAGCATGTCGGCCAGGCCCCCGGCGCTGACGACCAGGCCCACCTGCAGCGGGTCGAGGCCCAGCGCCTCGGCGCCGAAGAGCGGGATCAGGACGCGGCGGCCCGCCCGCACCGCCTGGCCCAGCACCTGGCCGAAGCCCGCGTTGAGGAGCGTGGGCACGGCGTCGCGCATGGCGCGTCGCGCTGCCTCGCCGCCGCCCTCGCGGGGCGCGGCGGCCGGCACGCCGGGCAGGCTCACGGCCACCAGCACCACGGCGACGAGCATGAGCGCGGCGTAGAGCACGAGCGGCGCGGCCAGCCCGAAGAGCGCGGCAGCGGCGCCGCCCAGCGCCGGTCCGACGAACGACCCGAAGCGGTTCACGCCGCCGTAGAGGGCGATCAGCCGTCCGCGTCCGCCGGCGCGCGTCGCCTGCGCCAGGTACGAGTGCCGGGCGAGGTTGAAGAGCGCGAGGCCCACGCCCGCGAGCACCCGCAGGGCCAGGACGACCCGCAGGTCGCGCGCCGCGGCCGTGGCCAGCACCGAGGCCAGCGTGAGCGCGCCGCCGAGGAGCAGCGCGGCCTTGGGCGAGGTGCGGTCGACGAACCAGCCGGCGGGGACGTCGCCGATGAGCATGCCGATGGCCTCGCCGGCCAGCGCCAGGCCGACGAGCGCAAGCGAGGTCTCGAACGAGGCCATGAACAAGGGCAGCGTGGGCGTGAGCACGCCGTCGCACAGCGACGTGATCACGGTCGGCGCGTAGATGGCGAGCAGGAGCCGCCTGACGCCGGGCGTCTCCCCGGCGCCCCCGGACGCGGCGGCGCCGACCTCCGCCCCGCCAGACGAGCCGCCGGCCCGCTCCGCGCTCATCGCCGGCGCGCGGCCTCCATGCCGCGCAGGCGCATGGCCTTCCGGTAGTGGTCGACGAGAGCGCGCGTGGCCGCGGTCCACGACCACCTCTCGGCCTCGCGCCTCCCCTCGCCGGCGAGGCGCTCCCTCAGGCGCCCGTCGCCGATGAGGCGCCTGATCCCCTCGGCCAGGGCGGGACCGCTGCCCGGCGCGACGAGCAGGCCGGTGCGTCCGTCCTCGACGACGTGCGGCAGGCCGCCGGCGCGCGCCGCGACCACGGGCACGCCGGCCGCCATGGCCTCGAGCGCGGCGAACCCCAGCGTCTCGGAGTCGGAGGGGAAGGCGAAGACGTCGGCCGAGGCGTAGGCGGCGCCCAGCTCGTCGCCGGAGAGGAAGCCCGTGAACACGGTGCCGGTGCCGGCGAGGCGCTCCTCGAGCCAGGGGCGCGCCGGGCCCTCGCCGACGACGGCGAAGCGCGCCTCCCCCCGCAGCGCGTGCACGGCCTCGGCGAGGACGTCGACGCGCTTCTCGAACGAGACGCGCCCGGCGTAGACGACGAGCGGCGCGTCGTCCTCGCCGCCCGCCAGGCGGGCGCGCATGGCGGCGCTGCGCCGTCCGGGATGGAACCTCTCGGCGTCGACGGCCTTCGGCCACAGGCGCACGCGCCTGATGCCGAGCCCGCGCGCGAGCTCGACCATCTGCGGGCTGGTGCAGAGGTTCACGTGGGCGAGGTTGTGAACCTCGCGGTCGAGCACCTCGAGGGGCCGCTCGGCCCAGCCGAGCGACAGGCTCCTCACGACCTTGGGGTCGGTGTGGAAGGAGGCGAGGAGCGGCAGACCGCGGCGCTTGGCGTGCACGGCGCCCCAGGTGCCGAAGAGTATGGGGTTGACGACGTGCACGACGTGCGGCGCGAAGTCGTCGACGGCGCGCGCGATGCGCGAGGAGGGCACGGCGAAGGTGTGCTCCGGGTACCAGGGGAAGGGCAGACCGCCGGCCGCGACGACGCGGGCGCCCTGGCACCGCTCCGGCGACCCCGGCGGGGCCAGCACGAGCACCTCGTGGCCCAGCTCCTCCAGCGCCGCCAGCGTGGCGACGAGGCGGGTGACGACGCCGTCGACCTTCGGCAGGAAGGTCTCGGTGACGAGGGCGATGCGCAGCGGCGCCGGCTCGGTCTCCCGCGGGCCGTCCAAGGCTCAGGCGTAGGCCGCGAGCAGCCCCTCGAGCGCGTCCCTGCCGGGGCGCAGCAGGTCGTCGGGCAGCTCGGAGAGGGGCGTGGCGCCGAACCCGCTCACCTCGGCCAGCGAGGGCCGCGAGTCGTCGTAGTAGAGGAGCCCCGTGACCAGCTCCCCCTGCTCCTCGCCGCGGCGCAGGCGCTCGAGCGCGCGCAGGCGGTCGTTCGGCTCGTAGTCGGCCTCGAGCTTGCGCAGCGTCAGCCGCGAGCCGTCGTGCAGCTCGACGACCGCGGTGGTGCCCGGGTCGTAGTCCTCGACGACGATCTCGTCCTGCGGCGCGACGTAGCCGAGCTCCTGCAGGGCCCGCTCGTTCGCTCGTCCCCAGGCGTAGCTCTTGCGCGAGTCGTCCTCGTCGTTGAACGCCACGCACGGGCTGATGATGTCGAGGACCGCCAGGCCCCTGAAGCTCAGCGCCGCCTTCAAGAGCTCGCGCACCTGCTTGGCGTCGCCGGCGAAGGAGCGGGCGACGAAGCCGGCGCCGGCCACGATCGCCTCGACGGCGACGTCGATGGGCGGGAAGTCGTTGTGTCCGGCGTACTTGAGGTCCTGGCCGTACTCGGCCGTGGCGGAGAACTGGCCCTTGGTCAGGCCGTAGACGCCGTTGTTCTCGACGACGTAGACCATGCGGACGTTGCGCCTGACGAGGTGCTTGAACTGGCCGAGGCCGATGGAGCCGGTGTCGCCGTCGCCGCTCACGCCGATGGCCCGCAGCGTGTGGTTCGCCTGCAGCGCCCCCGTGCCCAGCGACGGCATGCGGCCGTGCAGGCTGTTGAAGCCGTGCGACTGGCCGAGGAAGTAGGCGGGCGACTTGCTGGAGCAGCCGATGCCAGAGAGCTTGATCACGTCCTGCGGCCGGAGGCTGAGCTCGTAGCAGACCTGGATGATCTGGTTGGCGATCGAGTTGTGGCCGCAGCCCTTGCACAGCGTGGACGGGGCGGCCGCGTAGTCGGCCTTCGACAGGCCGACGAGGTTGAGCTTCTGGACGCGGTCCATCAGTCGACCCTTCCGTTCAGGTGGCCGAGCACCTGTCTCTCCACCCACGCGGCCGTGAGCGGCATGCCGTCGATGTAGCCGACGCCGTGCAGCTTCGCCGCGTGCTGCGGCAGCTCGGCGCGGAGGATGTCCCTGAGCTGATTGTCGCGGTTCATCTCGATGACCAGGAGGTCTTCGTGCTGCGCGACGAAGCCCTCGACCTCGGCCCCGAACGGCAGCGCCCGCAGGCGCATGACGTCGATGGCGACGCCCTGCAGCGCGAGGGCGTCGCGCGCCTCCTCGATCGCGTAGCGGGTGGTGCCGTAGCAGATCACGCCGAGGCGCGCGCCGGGGCTCTCCTGGATCACGGCCGTGGGGACGTGCTGCCTGGCGGTCTCGTGCTTGCGGGCGAGGCGCTCCATGTTCCTCCACCACACCGCGCCGTCCTCGCTGTACCTGGCGTTCTCGTCGTGGCCGGTGCCGCGGCCGAACCAGGCGGAGCGCGGGCTCTGGTTGCCCGGCAGCGTGCGGTACGGGATGCCGTCGCCGTCGACGTCGGCGTAGCGCCGGAACGTCTCGAGCCGCTCGACCTCCTCGGCCGAGAGCACCTTGCCGCGCTTGAGCGGCTCCTCGGGGTAGGCGAAGGGCTCGCCCATCCAGTTGTTCATGCCGAGGTCGAGGTCGGAGAGGACCAGGACCGGCGTCTGCAGCGTGTCGGCGAGGTCGTGCGCCTTGTAGCCGAACTCGAAGCACTCCTCGATCGACGACGGGAAGAGCAGCACGTGCCTGGTGTCGCCGTGCCCGATGCCGTAGGCGAAGGCGACGTCGCCCTGGCTCGTGCGCGTGGGCAGGCCGGTGCTGGGCCCGACGCGCTGGATGTCCCACACGACCGCGGGCACCTCGGCGAAGTAGGCGAGGCCCAAGAACTCCGCCATCAGCGAGAGGCCCGGACCGCTCGTCGCGGTGAGCGCCCTCGCCCCCGCCCAGCCGGCGCCGACGACCATGCCGATCGCCGCCAGCTCGTCCTCCGCCTGGATGACGGTGTAGGTGGGCCTGCCCTCGGGGTCCTTGCGCAGCTGCGGCAGGAAGTCGCGCAGGGCGTCTATGAAGCTCGTGGAGGGCGTGATCGGGTACCAGGCGGCGACGCTGACGCCGCCGAACACCGCGCCCAGGGCACCGGCCTCGTTGCCCGTCATGAGGATGAGGCCCTCGGTGGCGTCCATCGGCTCGACGCGGTAGGGGTCGACCTTCTGCAGGCACTCGCGCGCCCAGTCGTGGGAGCGGGACACGACGTCGAAGTTGCTCGCGACGAGGTGCGCGCGCCCGCCGAAGTGGTGCTCCAGCGACCGCCTGACGACGTCGAGCGGCACGCCGAGCAGGTGCGCGACGACCCCGACGTACGTCATGTTCGCCACGTAGTCCTTGACCTTGCCCTTGACGTCGACGTCCTGCAGCAGCTCCTTGACCGGCACCGGATAGTAGGTGAGGTCGGCGCGGTCTGGCGTGTAGCGGATGTCGGCGTTGTAGACGCAGACGCCGCCGGGCGGTAGACCGGCGACGTCCTCGTGGATCGTCGTGGGGTTGAAGGCCACCAGTAGCTCCGGCGACCGCCTGGCGACGTAGCCGTGGCGGCTGACCCTGATGTGGTACCAGGTCGGCAGCCCCTGGATGTTCGACGGGAAGATGTTCTTCCCGTGCACCGGGATGCCCATCTTGAAGAACGAGCGCAGCAGCGCGAGGTTGGCCGTCTGGCTGCCGGTGCCGTTCGCCGTGGCTACGGCTATCGAGAAGTCGTTGACGATCGCGGTCGGGGCCGCCCCGACACACGGGCTTGACAGCGGTTCTTGGACGCCCATCCCTGTGCGTGCACCTCCGGGTGGGCGGAGTACGCGCGCCCGCACGGGGGCGTGGTCCGCTCACGCATCTTGCGGCGGGCCGGTGCCGCGAGCCGGCGCCGGCGCCGCCGTTCCCGCGGCATAGTACCCCGCGTCCGCGCCCCGCACGGGGCTGGAGTCATCACACCGGTACGGCGCGTTCCCGCGCGGGCTCAGGCCTCCAGGGAGAGCGCCTCCTCCTCGTCCTCCCCCGCGCTGCCGGCGAGCTTCACCGCGCCGGCGCGCTCGAGGGTCTCGTAGACGCCCCGCCTTATCTCTTCGACGAGGTCGGGTCTGGTGGTGAGCAGCTCCACGGCCTTCTCCTTGCCCTGGCCCAGGCGCAGCTCGCCGTAGGAGAACCAGCTGCCTGACTTCTGCACCACCTCCAGGTCGCTGGCCACCTGCA
>DASVDQ010000037.1 GCA_036381035.1 Trueperaceae bacterium
GTCGCGCATGGCCTCGGTCTCGCGGAAGGGGCTGGCGACCGAGCCGGCGTCGAGGTGGTCGCGGCCGATGACTATGGGCGCCTTGACCTCGCCCTTCCGCACCAGCTCGTTGAAGAGCAGGCCGGCCTTGTCGCGCTCCCCATAGCCGAGCCAGCAGATGCGCGCCGGCAGGCCCTGGAACGCGAACGTCCTCACGCCGTCCGTGAGCCAGCGGCGCAGCCCCTGGTCGTCGGGGAACAGCTCGAGCAGCGCCCTGTCGGTGCGGTAGATGTCCTCCGGGTCGCCCGACAGCGCGACCCAGCGGAACGGCCCGCGGCCCTCGCAGAACTGGTCGCGGATGAAGGCGGGCACGAAGCCGGGGTAGGCGAAGGCGTCGTCGAACCCGCCCTCCTTGGCGAACGCCCGCAGGTTGTTGCCGTAGTCGAAGGCCACGGCGCCGCGCCTCTGCATCTCGACGATCGCGCGGCAGTGCTCGGCCATGGCCTGCAGGACGCGCGTGCGGTAGGCCCTCGCGTCGGCGGCGCGCGCCGCGGCCGGGTCCTCGTCGGGAGCGAGCGGCGGCACGTAGCCGTAGAGGGGGTCGTGAGCGCTCGTCTGGTCGGTGACGAGCTCCGGGGTGAAGCCGCGCCGCACCATCTCGGGCAGCACCTCGGCGGCGTTGCCCAGCAGGCCGATCGACAGCGCGCGCCGCTCGGCCTTCGCCCGCTCGGCCTGGCGGTGGGCGTCGTCGAGGTCGGCGGTGCAGGCGTGGAGGTCGCGGGTCCTGATGCGCCGCTCGATGCGCTCCCTGTCGACCTCGACGGCGACGACCACGCCGCCGTTCAGGGTCACGGCCAGCGGCTGCGCGCCGCCCATGCCGCCGAGGCCGGCCGTGACCGTGATCGTGCCCTCGAGGCTCCCGCCGAAGCGCTGGCGCGCGGCGGCGGCGAACGTCTCGTAGGTGCCCTGGAGGATTCCCTGGGTGCCGATGTAGATCCAGCTCCCGGCCGTCATCTGGCCGAACATCATCAGGCCCGCCCTGTCGAGCTCGTCGAAGTGCTCCCACGTCGCCCACCTCGGCACGAGGTTGCTGTTCGCGATGATCACCCGGGGCGACTGGGGGAACGTCCTGAACACGCCCACGGGCCGGCCCGACTGCACGAGCAGCGTCTCGTCGTCCTCGAGCCTGTCGAGGGTGGCGACGATGCGGTGGAAGTCCTCCCACGTGCGCGCGGCCTTGCCGCGCCCGCCGTAGACGATGAGTTCCTCGGGCTTCTCGGCGACCTCGGGGTCGAGGTTGTTCATCAGCATCCGCTTCGCCGCCTCCTGGATCCAGCCCTTGGCGGTCCTCTGGGCGCCCCTCGGTGCTCTTACGGTCACTGTCTTCTCGCTCATGCTCGTCCTCGTCTCGGCGCCCGCGGCGGCTACGCGCCGAGGTACGCCTTCCTCACTCCTTCGTCGCGCTTGAGGCTCTCCGCGTCCCCCTCGAGGATGATGCTGCCCGTCTGCATCACGTAGGCCCTGTCGGCGATGTCCAGGACCTTGGTGTTCTGCTCCACGAGCAGTATCGGCAGCCCCGCGTCGGCCAGCCGACGCAGCACGGCGAAGAGCTCCGCGACCAGCATCGGCATCAGCCCCGTCGACATCTCGTCCACCAGGAGGAGCTCGGGCTCCTTGGCGAGCGCGCGGGCCAGGGCCAGCATCTGACGCTGCCCCCCGGACAGGGTCCGGGCGAGCTGGTGCCGCCGCTCCGCCAGGATCGGGAAGACCTCGTGCACGCGCCTGAGCCCCTCCGCCGTGGGCCTCGCGACCTCGAGGTTCTCCGCGACGGTGAGGTCCCCGAAGACGCGCCCGCGCTCCGGGACGACGCCGAGCCCCGCCCTGCTCCGCGACCAGGGGGCGAGCGCCGTCACGTCGCGCCCCTTGAACGCGATCGACCCGCTCGTCGGCTTGAGCCAACCGACCAGCGCCGCGACGAGCGTGGACTTGCCGGCGCCGTTGGCGCCCAGCAGCACCACCAGCTCGCCCCGGCCCACGTGCAGGTCCACGTCGTGCAGGACCTTGAGGCGGCCGTAGCCGCAGCTCACGCCCCGGGCCTCCAGCAGCGCGCTCACAGCGGCTCCTCGCCGAGGTAGGCGGCGATCACGCGCTGGTCCTTCACGATCTCCTCCGGCGTGCCCTCGGCGATCAGCTCACCGGAGGCGAGGACGGCCACGCGGTCGCAGAGGCCGAGCGCGAAGCGCATGTTGTGCTCGACCAGCACGACGGCCTTCCCCGCGTCGGCGATGCGCCTTATCTCCGCGGCGAGCTCCTCGGCCTCCGCGTGGGTGAGGCCCGCTGCCGGCTCGTCGAGGAGCAGCACGCCGGCGCCGGTGGCGAGCGCCCTGCCGACCTCGAGCCTCCGGAGCAGGCCGGCGGGCAGCGCCTCGCTCCTCACGTCCGCCAGCTCGGCGAGGCCGACCTCCTCGACGACCTCCCGGGCCGCGCCGGCGCCGCGGGCGTTGGGGCGCCAGAACGCCCCGAGGCGCGGGTACTCGGGCGCGCCGATGCCGGCGAGCACGTTGCCCGCGACGGTCAGGGACTGGAACGGCCGCACGATCTGGAAGGTGCGCGCCACGCCGCGCGCGACGGTCGCGTGCGTCCGCAGGCGCTGGATCTCCTCGCCGCCCAGGACGACGCGCCCGCTGGTGAGGGGGACGGCGCCCACGATGGCGTTGAACAGCGTCGTCTTGCCGGCGCCGTTCGGGCCCAGCAGCCCCAGCACCTCCCCCGACCGCACCCTCAATGACACGCCGTTGAGGGCGCGCAGGCCGCCGAAGTCGACGGTCACGCCCTCGATGGCCAGCTCGGCGTGCGTCGTCCCGGCGGCGCGCCGCGGCACCCGGGCCGGGCGAGCGGCGGCGGGCGCCCTCCCGGCGGGCACCTGTCCCACCTCGGCGCGCCCGAGCCACCTGTCAAGCCTGCGCCCCAGCCACGAGTCGCGCCCCAGGACGCCCTGCGGCATGAAGACGATGCTCAGCAGGAGGAGCATCCCGTACGCGGCGAAGCGGTACTCGTTGAAGCCGCGCAGCACCTCGGGCAGCGTCTTGAGCACCACGGCGCCGAACACCGCCCCCCGCACCGTGCCCACGCCGCCGAAGATCAGCATGGACATCAGGGTCACCGACTCGAGGAAGCTGAAGCGGCCGGGGGACACGTTGCCCACGAACGGCGCGTAGAGCGCGCCGCCCACGCCGGCGATGGCGCCCGCCAGGGCGAAGGCGACGATCTTGTAGCGCGCGGGGTCGACCCCGACGGCGCTGGCCGCCTCCTCGTCGTCCCTGAGACCGATGAGGCCCAGGCCGCCCCAGGTGCGCGGCAGGCGGGACGTGAGGTACATGACCGCGGCGAGGACGACGAGGCAGAGGAGGAAGTACTCCCAGTTCTCCAGGGGCCGGCCGCCGAGGCTGGGCTGGGGGATCCCCACGATCCCCAGGGTCCCGCCGAGGAAGTCGGTGTACGCCACCACGCCTATGAAGATGAAGTTGATGCCGATCGTCACGAGGACGAGGAAGTCGTGCTTGACGCGCAGGCTGGGCAGCCCGATGACGGCCCCGACCGCCGCCGTGACCACCAGGGCGGCCAGCAACGCGGGCAGGAAGCCCAGCTCGTACCGCGTCGCGGCGACCGCCGCCGTGTACGCCCCCACGCCGAAGAGCGCGGCGTGGCCCAGGGAGACCTGGCCCCCGTAGCCGAGCAGGACGTTGAGGGACAGCACGAGCACCGCCCAGATGGCAGCGAAGATGCCGATCGAGAAGAGGTAGTCCACCTAGGCGCCCCTCGCGAACAGCCCCTGCGGGCGGAACATCAGCACGAGTATCAGGAGCGTGAAGCCGATGGCGTCGCGCGGCAGGACGTAGCCGAAGACCGTGATCGCGAAGCTCTCGATGAAGGCCAACAGGTAGGCGGCCACTATCGCGCCGGGCACGTTGCCGAGGCCGCCCAGGACGACGACGATGAAGGCCTTGTAGGAGACCACGTCGCCCATCGCGGCGAAGACGCGTCCCTCGTAGCCGGAGACGAGCACCCCGCCCAGGCCGGCGAGGAACGAGCCGAGGAAGAACGCGAGGTTCATGCTCAGGCGCGCCGGTATGCCGATCGCCTCGGCCATCTCGGCGTCCATGCTCAGCGCCCGCCAGTCCAGGCCCAGACGCGTGCGACGGAAGACGACCAGCAGGCCCGCAACGACGAGGGCTGCCACGAGGATCAGCGCGACCCCGGTCGGTCCCACGTAGACGAGGTCCGTCTCCAGCGCGGGGAGGCCGGTGTCGGGCCTGAACGGCAGCCGGCGGGTGCCGATGGCGAAGGGCCTCTCGAAGACGGCGCTGGCGACGATGAGTATGCCCACGCTCGCGATGAGGGGGACCAGCTTGGGCCTGTCGGCGATGCGCCGGTACACGCCCTCGAAGATGCCCACTCCCGCCGCGCCGGACGCCGCCCCGCCGGCGAGCAGGGCCAGCCAGAACGAGCCCGTCGCCCGCCACGTCAGGAACCCCATCCAGGCGCCGAAGGTGTACACGGCCGCGTGGGCCACGTGGAGGATGCCGAGCAGGCCGTAGACCATGGTCAGGCCGATGGCGGTCAGCACGTAGACCGAGCCCTGGGTCAGCGTGTTGGCGGCGACCTCGAGCGCTACGATCATCGGTCCGCACCGGCGCCGGCCGCCGGCGTCCTCCGACCCCCCGCCACGACCAGCCTGCCGTCCTTGACCACGCTGTCCACCAGGTTCGTCCCGAACCTGTTGATGACCATGCCGTGCTCGGCCACGCTCCACAGCACGAGGTCGGCGCGCTTGCCCACCTCCACGCTGCCGACCTCGCGCTCCAGGCCCAGGGCCTTGGCGGCGTTGATGGTGCTCATGTGCCAGACCTCGGCGTAGCTGAGCCGGTACAGCCGCGAGGCGAGCTGCATCGTGGCCTGCATGCTCAACGTGGGCGCCGTGCCGGGGTTGTAGTCGCAGGAGAGCGCGACCACCACGCCGCGCCGGATCAGCCGCCTGGCCAGCTCCGGCATGAACGGCTTCTTGGGCCCCACCCAGCGGCCTTGGTCCTGGACCGGCACCATCTCCAGCATGTGATGGGTCACGGCCGGCAGCAGGACCCCCACGACCTCGCTGCCCGCCAGCATCGCCACGGCCTCGTCGCTGACGTAGTCGAGGTGGTCGACGGAGGTCGCCCCCAGCTCGACGGCCAGCTCGGTCCCCCGCGCCCAGCCCGTCTGGTCGGCGTGGAGCTTGAGCCGCATGCCGCGGGCGAGGGCCGCCTCGGCGATGCTGCGGCACTCCTCGTAAGTGAACGCCGTGGGGTCGCAGCAGACGTCGCAGAACTCCGCGAGGCCGCTGGCTTCGTCGAGCAGCTCGATCACGAGACGGACGTAGGCCGCCCTGTCGTCCGCGTACTCCTCCGGCACCACGTGAGCTCCGAGGAAGGTGCGCACCAGGCGGACGTCGTGCCGGAGCCCGGCCTGCAGGCGCAGCAGCCTCTCCTCCTGCTCGCGGTCCAGGCCGTAGCCCGTCTTCACCTCGAGGGTCGTGGTGCCGTGCGCGAGCATGGCGTCCAGGTCGGAGAGCGCCCTCTCGACCAGCTCGCGGTCGGTCGCCTCGCGCGTGCGCCTGACCGTGTACCTGATGCCCTCGTCCAGGTCCTTGCCCGGGACCCTCGCGCCGGTGACCAGCGACTGGTACTCCTCGTGACGCGACCCGCCGTGGAGGAGGTGCGAGTGGCAGTCGACGAGCCCGGGGCTCACCAATCGCCCGCCGGCGCTGAGCGTGCGGCGGGCGTCTCCATGGCGCGCCTTGAGGTCCGCGTTGCCGCCCACGTCGACGATGACGCCGTCCGCGACCGCCACCGCGGCGTCCCGCAGCACCTCGAGGTCGGCCAGGTCCCTCTCGCCGCGCGCGCAGCCCGCCGGCTTGCGGCACGTGACCAGCTCCCCGATGTCGGTCACGAGGAGGTCAACCAAGCTCGACCTCCGGCTGCAGGCTCCTGATCTCCGAGCGCTTGGCGGTGGCGACGGCGGTCTCGTAGCCGGCGTCCGCATAGCGCAGGATCCCGATGCCGGTGTCGGCCTCGAGGGTGTCCACGACGCGGTCGTCGGGGCCCGAACCGTCCGCCACCACCGTGACGCCCGCGCTCTGGAAGTAGCCCGCGTACCCGCCGCCCCCGGCGTGGATCGCGACCAGGTCGGCGCCGTTGCCGGCGTTGAGCAGGGCGTTGAGCAGCGGCCAGTCGCTGACGGCGTCGGTGCCGTCGAGGAGGCCCTCCGTCTCGCGCAGCGGCTGGCTGACGCCGCCCACGTCCAGGTGGTCCCTCGTGAAGGCTATGGGGCCGCTCAGGCGACCCTGCGCCACCGCGCGCTGGACCATGCCCGCCAGACGCGAGCGCTCCCCGTGCGCCAGCCAGGCGATGCGGGCCGGGAGGCCCTGGTGCCTGAGGTGCCTCCTGGCCATGGGGATCCAGCGCTGGACCATCTCGTTCTCGGGGAACGCGTCGAGGACCATCTCGTCGATCGCGTCGATGTCGCCCTCGTCGCCCGACACGGCGACCCACCGGAACGGGCCGAGGCCGCGGCAGAAGAGGGGCCGGATGTAGCGGGTGACGAACATGGGGATCTCGAAGGCGTCCTCGACGCCGCCCTCGGCCGCCTGCGCCCTGATGTTGTTGCCGTACTCGAAGGCCACGGACCCGGCGCGCTGCCAGGCGAGCATCGCGCTCACGTGCTTGACGATGGACGCCCTGGCGCGCTCCTTGAGGCCCTCCGGGTCGGTCTCGCGCAGCTCGCGCCACGTCTCGAGGTCCACGCCCACGGGCACGTAGCCCTGCCGCAGGTCGTGGGCGCTGGTCTGGTCGGTGACGACGTCGGGCCGCACGCCCATCTCCGCGAGCCGCGGGAGGACCGACGCGGCGTTGCCCAACAGCCCTATCGACAGCGGCTCGCCCGCCCGCCGCGCCTCCTCCGCCCACGCCACGGCCTCCTCGACGCTCGCCGTGCTCCGCTGGAGGTAGCCGGTCCGCAGCCGCCGCTCGATGCGCCGCTCGTCGACCTCGACGCAGATCCCGACGCCGCCGGCCATGGTTATCGCCAGGGGCTGGGCGCCGCCCATGCCCCCCAGGCCGGCGGTGACGACGAGACGGCCGCTCAGGCTCCCGCCGAAGTGCTCCTCGGCGACCGCGGCGAAGGTCTGGTACGTGCCCTGCACGATCCCCTGGGAGCCGATGTACTGCCAGTCGCCCGCCGTGTAGCCGCCCCACATGGTCTTGCCGGCGGCCTCGAGCCGGTACCAGTGCTCCTCGGTCGCCCACCTCCCGACCAGGTTGCTGGTGGCCATCACGACCAGCGGCGCGCGCTCGTGGCTCCTGAAGACGCCGATGGGCTTCCCCGACTGGATCACGAGCGTCTCGTCGAGCTCGAGCCGCTTTAGCGCCGCGACCGTGCGGTCGAAGCTGTCCCAGTCGCGAGCGGCCTTCCCGAAGCTGCCGTAGACGACCAGGTCCTCCGGGCGCTCGCCCACCTCGAGGACGTTCTCGAGCATGCGGAGGAGCGCTTCCTGCCTCCACCCGCGGCAGCGCAGCACCGGCCCCCTCGCGGCCGCCACGACCCGGCGCCCCGAAGGCCCGTCGCCGGCACCCTGCGGGGAGGCGGGGCTCACTCTAGGGCGAGGTCCCGCTCATCGATCTCGTCGTAGAAGTGGAACTCCCCGTCCCTCACGATCTGGATGGCCACGGGCCGCACCGCGTCGCGCGTCTCCGTGAACTCGAAGATCGGTCCCGAGACCGCCTCGAAGTCGGTGATGCCGGCCATCGCCGCGGCCACGGCCTCGGCCTCCGTGGTCCCCGCGCGCTCGATCGCCTCGGCCACGAACAGGACGGCGTCGTGGCTCGTCGCCGACACCGCGTCGGCGGGCTGACCGGCGTGCTCCAGGTAGTCCGCCAGGAACCTCTGCACCACCTCGCGGTCGGAGTCGCGGTTCAGCTCGGTGGTGATGATGACGCCCTCGGCGGCGTCGCCGGCCAGCTCGATGAAGGTGGGCGAGTCGTAGCCCTCCTGGCCGATCACCTGGGTGTCGATGCCGGCCTCGCGAAGCTGGCTGACGAACAGCGCGGCCTCGCTGAAGTAGCCCGTCGCGTAGATCACGTCGGGGTCGGCTCGCCTGATGGCGCTGATGAGCGGGCGGAAGTCGGACTCGCCCAGCGGGTAGGTCTCCTGCATGACGACCTCGCCGCCGAGCCGCTCGTACTGCTCGACGAACGCCTCCGACAGCGAGGTGCCGAAGTCGTTGTCGACGATGAGGACCGCGGCGCGCATGAGCCCCAGGCGGTTGGCCACGAGCTCGGCCCCCGCGGCGCCCTGGATCGTCGCCAGCGTGCCCATGCGGAAGACCAGGTGGCCGACGTCAGTGATGCTCGGGTGCACCGCGTACGCCGCTACGAACGGCACCCCGGCCTGCTGGGCGATGGGCGCGCCGGCGCGCGTCGTGAAGGAGTAGGAGCCCGACACCACGGCCACGACGTCGTCCTGCTCGATGAGCCGCCGCGTGACGTTCGCGGCCTCGTCGGGCGAGAACGCGTCGTCGTAGACGACCAGCTCGACCGGCCGGCCGAGCACCCCGCCGTCCTCGTTGATGGCCGCGACCGCGACCTCGGCGCCGTTGAGCGCCGACTGGCCGTCCTCGGCCGCCGGCCCCGTCAGCGGCGCGTAGAAGCCTATCTTGATGGGTCCTTCCTGCGCCTGAGCGACGCCGAGGACCGCCACGGTGATCGCTAGTAGCCGGACGAGTCGCCTCATGAGCCCTCCTTGGATCCGGATGACGCCGGTGCGTGCGTTCCGCTGCTAGGCCAGTGCGACGCGAGCGACGAAGCCGCCCGCGCACCTGACGTTGCACCTCATTCCGCCTGGCGGTATTTTCTACCACGAGGTGGAAAGTGTCAACTAGCTCCCGGGGCAAGGGACCGCGTCGGCAGGGGACCGCGGGAGGCGAGGAGACCGGCCGCGGCGTGCGCGCCGTGACGCGCGCGCTGCGCATCCTCAAGAGCATCGGCCCGGGCCGGTCGGGGGCGTCGCTCACCGACCTGGCCAGGTCGAGCGGCCTCGCGCCCAGCACGACGCTGCGGCTGGTGCAGACGCTCGAGGACGAGGACTTCCTGAACCGACTAGAGGACGGCACGTACACCTACGGACCCGCCGTGCTCCACCTCGGCCTCGCCGCGCGCGAGAGCGTCGAGATCCTCGCCCTGGCCGGACGCCACCTGGAGAACGTGACCGCGGAGACCGGAGAGACCACGAACCTCGGCGTGCCCACGGCCCACGACGAGGTCCTCTACGTCGACCAGCGCGTCACGAAGCAGGCGCTGCGCGCGCACAGCTGGCTCGGCCAGACCGTGCCGCAGGAGGGCACGGCCATCGGCGCGGCCGTGAGGGGCCTGGTGGGCGAGGAGGGGTGGTGCATGGCGCGGGCGACCGTAGAGCCGGGGATCACGGCCCTGGCCTCGCCCGTGTACGACCACTCCGGGGCGATCGTGGCGGCCATGAACATCACCGGACCGACGGAGCGGGTGCTGCCGCACAGCGAGGAGTTCGGCCGCTGCCTGGCGCGGGAGGCCGCCGAGCTGACGAGGCGGATCGGCGGCACCTGGCCGCACCGCCGTCACGACGCCGCGCCGGCGGACGCCGGCGGGAAGGACCGGCGATGACCACGACGCGTCCGCCTGAGACGACGAGCTTCCTCGCCAGCCCGGTCACCACGGACCTGGACGCCATGGAGGCCGACTTCGCCGTGATCGGCATCCCGCACGGCGTGCCCTACGACCCGGCGGCGCCTGCGACGGCGGCGGCGCAGGCGCCGCGGGCCGTGCGGGAGCGTTCCGCTCGCTACGGGGCGTTCAGGGAGCACCACGACTTCGACTCGGGCGGGCCGCTGCTCCCGGCGTCGGTGCGCGTGGTGGACGTGGGCGACGCCGTGACGCCGGCGGGCGAGAGGCCGGGCCCCGAGGCCGCGGCCACCCGCGCCGTGGCCGCGCTGCTGGCGCGCGGCGCCGTCCCGGTGGTCCTCGGCGGCGACGACTCCACGCCGGCGTTCGCCCTCGCCGCCTACCAAGGGTTCGGGCCCGTGACCGTGGTGCAGGTGGACGCGCACATCGACTACCGCGACGAGGTGGGCGGCGAGCGCTGGGGCTACTCGAGCCCCATGAGGCGCGCTGCCGAGATGCCCTGGGTGGAGAAGGTCGTGCACGTGGGCGCCCGCGGGGTGGGCAGCGCCAGGCGGGAGGAGCTGGAGGCGACGCTGGCGCGCGGCAACGCGGTCGTCACGGCTCGCGAGGTGCACGAGCGCGGCGTGGCCGCGGCGCTGGCGCACGTGCCCGAGGGCGGCAGGTACTACGTGGCCGTGGACGTCGACGGTTTCGACCCTGCCGTCATGCCCGGCACCGCCGCCGCGGCGCCCGGCGGCCTCACCTACTGGCACGGGCTCGACCTACTGCGCGGCCTGTGTGAGAGGGGGCGCCTGGCGGGCATAGGCTTCGCCGAGTACTACCCAGATCGCGACGTGAACGGCCTCACCGCCCTCGGCATCGTGCGCCTGGGCGTGGCGGCCATGGCTGGCGCGCGGCGCTAGGCGGCCATGGCTGGCGCGCGGCGCTGGGCGGCCATGGCGGGCGCGCGGCGCTAGGCGGCGGGGGTCGGCGCGCGTCGCCGGGCGTCCGGCGCCGGACGGACCGCGTGGGCGACGTCGCGAACGACAGCGGGGACGGCGTAGCGGAATGCACGGCGTCTCGGCGGAACCGTTACCTAGACTGACCGGCCGAAGCACGAGACGGGGATAACGAGTCCCTGACACGAGGAGGTCTCAAGTTGCGCCGGCAGTCCATACCCTTCGTCCTGGCCGCCCTGCTCGCCCTCTCCGCCTGCTCGACGCCCCAGCCCCCTAGCGAGCCCGAGCCCGTCTACCCCGTGTCCGGCAAGGTCATCAACGTCGGCGACCTGCCCGTGCCCACCGTCATCAGCCTCGTCGCGACCAACCCCAGCACCTACGGCTTCGCCACCGGCCTGAGCCCGCTGTCCCGGGACTACGAGGGCAAGTGGCTGGCGCTCGACTCGGACGTCCTGGACGCGGACGGCAACTTCGAGTGGGACCTCGGGGACGGCTCCGACATACCCGCCGCGTACCTCGCGCCGGCCGGGCAGGCGTTCCAGTCCCTCTTCGGGGACGTCACCTGCACCACCACGGCCTCGAAGCCGGTACAGGTGCTGAGGGTGTGGATGACGTCTGGTGCCATGGTGCCGACCGCCAGCCTGGGCCCGCTCACCGCCAGCGGCACCTACTCCGACGGCCTGGTCGTCTACACCGACGCGCCGTCGATCGACACCGTGCCGTCCGAGCCCTTCAAGATGGGCAGCTTCACCTTCGCCGCCGACGACGTGACCGTGCAGGGGAGCTGCGTGCTCGACGACGGGGTCAACCCGGCGAAGACGGTGATCGACATCGACGTCGAGCTGGTGTCCGGCTGGAACCAGATCGTCATGGAGGTCGACCCGACGGAGGAATTCGCGACCGTCACGGACGGGACCTTCGAGGGAGCCTGGCTCGGCATGGCGTACGACACGGCGCCGTAGGCGCGCCGGGGACGGGTCCGTGGGCGCCCCGCCGCGGAGCGGCTGCGCCCCGCGGCTCGTCGGGGGCACGGCGACGGCGGCCGGGTCCTACCTCAGCGTGACCTCGTAGCGCGCCGCGGCGCCGTTCTCCGGCAGGTCCGACGGGTCGTCGCGCTCCAGCACCAGCACGGCGGGGGTGGGGCCGGACACCGTGAACTCGAGCTGGCCCTCGAAAGGCACGAACCTTTCCGTCATCCACTCGCCCTGCGCGGTGACGAAGCCGGAGGCGATCTGGGTGCCGTCCTCCCCCAGCAGACGCACCGGGAACGAGCCCTCGAAGAACCACGGGCCCCGCGCCTCGCCGCGCAGCGTCAGGGGGCTCGTGACCTCGGCGGGCAGGTCGACGCGCACGAACGCGGAGAGGTCGCTCTTGCCCTCGGTCGGCCAGGTCACCGGCGTGCCGAGGACCGACGCGCTGTCGAGCACCGCCCACAGCAGCGACTCCACGTCGGCCCTGTCTTCCTCGGTGAACTCGAGGACCGCGCCGGGCGGGTAGTTCTCGAAGCGGGTGAGCGCCAGGCGCGTCTCGAGCTCCCAGCACTCCTCGCCGTCGAAGAGCCTCAGCACCTCGCCTAGCGTGTAGCTGCCGGCCGCGCCCTCGCCCACGTCGCCGAAGCGCGAGGTGGCCGGCGGACGCGCGGGAGGCTCGCCCGCCTCGCCGCCCGCGGCCGCGCCGCCGTCGCCCGGCGGCTCCGCGTAGACGACCCCGGGCTGCAGGTTCGACCAGCCGTCCGGCTGCGCCAGGAGGCACGAGACCGGTGAGCGCAGGTCGGTGCGGCGCGTGATGCCGAGGCCGGCGGAGCGCAGGTTCGTGCCGGCGTAGGCGTCGTCCGGCAGGTAGAGGCAGTAGGTGAAGCCCTCGCGGCAGGGGGGCGGCGAGGCGTCGGTGAGCAGTTGCGCCTGGCTCACGGCCAGGGAGAGACCGGGGGGCAGGTCGAGGCTCACGCGTCCCCCGGCGATGGTCATGGAGTCCGCGTCTCCTCCCGCCAGAGACGGCGCGGCGAGCGCTGTCAGCGCCGCCCAGGCCAGGAGGCCACGTGCCGATCGGGACGAAGGCATGGGTGATGGTAGGCGACGCAACCGGGGGCCCGCCACACGAACCTGCGGCCGGCCTTCCCATTGACTTAATACTCGCTGGTGCTATGGTCATTAACGTGACCAAAAACGGTTCGTTATGGAGGCAGGTCGCGGTAACCCTAGTGCTCGCCGTGGCGGGCACGATGGCCGCGGCCCAGGCGCCCGCCTACTTCATCAAGGCGGACAAGGTGCGCGGCGCTCAGGGGGCCATGGGCCCCGCCTGCGTGCCCAACGCCGTGTTCTTCGGCGGCGAGATGGTCGTGTTCCGCATGGTCGTCTACGACGCCGCCACGGGCCAGGAGCTGAAGTTCGACGACATCCAGGAGCGCGGCATCACGGCCACCGTCATGATCGACGGCGTCGAGCCCATACAGATGTTCTACCCGCCCCCCATGGAGGCGGGCGAGGGCGCGCCGCCGGCCGCCGGCGAGGGTGCACCGCCCGCGGGCGGCGAGGAGGGTGCACCGCCGGAGGGACCGCCTCCCGGCGCCGACTTCTTCCGCGGACCTTGGGCCATACCAGCCGACTTCCCTCCGGGCATGTACGGCTGGAGCATCCAGGTGACGGACGCGCAGGGCAACACGGCGACCTTCGAGCCCATCGGCGTCGAGGCCGGCCTGCCCAACCTCATCGTCCAGCCGCCGGCGAACTGAGCCGCCCGAGCGGCGAGCGAAGCGGAACCGTAGCGAACGCCGTGTCCGGCCAGGGCACGGCGTTCGCTTCTGCGGTCGACGGAGCGGGGGCGCCGTGACCCGCGGCACCGAACGAGTTCTGGCACCGCCAAGCGGGGCGGTTCGACCCCCGACAGCGGACGGGAAGGACGTACAGCCGTGAAGAGGATCTTGGTCCTGTTGGCGGCGCTGCTGCTGGGCGCCGCCGCCGCGCAGGCGCCGGGCCGGCTCGCGCTCGAGCCCCTGGACGGCGTCGTGGGCACGGCCGTGAGCGCCGTCGCCACGGGCCTCACGCCGGGCACCGAGGTCGAGCTGGTGTGGATCAGCGCCGACGCCGCTTGGAACGTGGGCGACGGCACCTTCCACGGCATCACCGCCGAGGAGACGCGCACCGTGCTCGCCACCGCCACGGTGAGCGCAGCGGGCGAGGCCTCCTTCGAGTTCACCGTCCCCGAGGACTACGGCTACGTCCACAACGTCTTCGTCGAGGCCGGCGGCGAGCTCCAGGCACGCAGCGGCTTCACCGTGGTGCCCTCGCTGTCCATCTCGCCCGCGTCGGGGCCCGTGGGCACGCCGATCACCGTGACGATGAAGGGCGTCGGCTACAGGTTCTGGGAGTCCGTCTGGCACCTCCTCTACGACGGCGCCCACACGGGCTGGGTCTCGGCGATCACCTCCCAGGGCACGGCCGTGTTCACGATCCCCGCCACGGGCGAGGTGGGCCTGCACACGATCCAGGCCATCTCCGGCACGCACCCCGTGCCGTACCTCAACCAGCAGCAGTCGCCGAACTTCAAGCCGGCGGTGCCCACGGTCCTCGGCGCGATGTTCGAGGTCACCGAGGGCCCCGCCGTGATGCCGCCCGCGCCCGAGGCGATGACCCTCCCGCGCGCCGAGGCGGTCTCCTCCACGGCCGACGGACCGAGCCTCAGCCTCGACCACGGCTCCGGCACAGTGGGCAGCCCCGTCGAGGTGAGCGGCGCGGGCTTCCCGCCGGGCGCGACGGTCGACCTGATGTGGAGCACCGTCACGGGCAACCGCATCAGCGGCCAGGGCTGGGAGGAGGTCGAGCGGCAGCTCCAGCAGGTGCAGGCCGACGCCTCCGGCGCGTTCACCCTGGCGCTCGCCACGCCTGACGACCTCGGCGGCGCCCACACCCTGCGGGCCGTGGCCGGCGACGCGCAGGCCTCGGTCAGCTACGTGATCACGCCCAGCGTCGTGACGCTCGAGCCCAAGGTCGTGGAGCCGGGAGGCGACATCACGATCACCCTCAAGGGCGTCGGCTGGACGCAGACGGCGAACATCTACGCGCTGCTCATCGACAACGGCTACGTGGGTTACGGCTGCGGGTTCAACAGCCAGGGCGACTTGACCATCTTCCTCAAGGCGCCGGGTCGAGAGGGCACGCACTTCATAGGCATCTACCCGTCGATCTACCAAGGCGAGGTGACCTCCCCGGGCGGGCCCACCACTCCCGACGCGAACGCCACCTACCTGCAGCTCCCCATGCTCCACTTCCAGGACCACCCGGGCGAGGAGCTGCCCGCCTTCGTGCTGGCCTTCGAGGTGAGGTCGGACTAGCCGCTGCGGGCGCAGCGTCGGCGGCTGCGTCGCCGGGGCGCGGCGCGCCGGCTTCGGGGACGGCCGGCTCCTCGCCTCGTTAGGCGGGGGCCGTTACAGTCGGCTAATGGACCACCTGCGGTTCGAGGGGCCGGTCTGGTACTGGAAGGGACCGGCTCCCCACCACTTCGTCTCCGTGCCCGAGGACGGCTGCGACTACATAAGGGCCGCCGCCCCGTTCGTGACCTACGGCTGGGGCATGATCCCGGCGCGCGTGACGATCGGCGCCACGTCGTGGGCCACGGCGCTCTGGCCGAAGGACGGCGGCTACATCGTCCCCGTCAGGGCCGACGTCCGCCGCAAGGAGGGCATCGAGCTCGGCGACACGATCACGGTGGAGCTCGAGCTCATGGAGGTCAGCCCGGCCAAGGCGCGGGCGGCGGGGCGGTGACCTCGACCGACGTACTGTGAGAGACTGCCCGACGCTTCTCCCAGGTCATGGCTCGGGCCGGCTTCACCAGTTGTCGGCCATCCCGATGAACTCGAAGAAGCCCCTGACACCCTGACCGAAGGTCGCGCCCGGGCGAGCGGAGGCGAGTTCGTCGAAGATGTCGTGCTCGATGGGCTGGTCGGTCAGGACCTCCCTCTGCAACGTGTAGAAGTAGGTGTAGATCCCTTCCGTTTCCATCTCGGTGGTGACGACCTCGAAGCCCTGGCTCCCCAGGTAGTTCAGCAGCTCGTCCAGCGTCTTCACGCCTGCCGAGTACTGCTTGCCGTTGATATGGAGCATCAGGATCTCGTTGGTTATCCCGCGGCCGACCTTCTGCACCCTTATCTGGAGTATCTGGTACGCGCGACGCAGGGTCCTGCCGTTCAGGCTGACCGTCGGGATGGCCACGTGAGCGCGATTCGGCGAACCTTGAAGCATCTTCCCCCCTCGCTGCGCACGCGAAGCGATCGTGCGCAGCCTCTCCTTGCGGATCGCGAGAAGACTACCAACTGGCCCTTACGGGACTGTCACAGGGTTGGGCTCGGTCACGTGCCTGCTCGCCGATGCGGCCTAGCGATGGCCCAGGCGCACGCAGCAGGCTCCGCGGAGCAGCACCTCACTCCCGCCAGATCGCCCAGGACTCGCTCTCGAGCTTCTGCCTCACGTCGGCCGGTCGGCCCGCCTGCCTGAGCAGGGCCAGGATCTGCCCGCGGTGGTGCGAGTCGTGGACGATCGTGTGCTGGATGAGGTGCGCCGGGTGGGTCTCGTAGACGCCCTCGAAGCCGCGCCCCTCGGCCACTGCCTCCAGCACGGCCGCCCGCACGGCGGCGTCGCCGGCGTCGAAGGCCGCCTGCAGCTCGGCGATGCTCTTCACGCCGAGCCACGTGGGCGAGCTGTCGTCGATGACGTTGGGCACCTGCGCCGCGTGCTTGGGCGAGACGCGGCTGAGCCAGCTCGGGCGGAAGTCGACCAGGTCGGCGAGGTGCTGGCCGATGTTGTAGCCGCCGACGCCGTCGCTGTGGTTCAGGTCCTCCATGGTCAGCGTGTCGAGCAGCGCGCGGGTGACCCGAGCGTTGCGGTCGAAGGACTCGAAGACGATGGTCAGTTCGGCCGGCACTTCCATGCTGCTCCCCTGTCCGCGGCCGTCCTCGCGGCCGCCCCCGCCCCGTCGGTCTCGCGGGTGGAGTGTAACAGCCTCGGCGTCCGGTCGCTCCCGACGCCCCTCTCCTCGCCTTCGTGACCGGCGTGTTCCTCACGGCGGTACTGCGACCGCGGACGCTCCCTTCTCGGCCAGGTGCCTCTCTCCCTCTGGCGGCGTGCCCCCGCGTCCTCGGCCGGTCCTCCTGGTAAGACTGCGCTGGGGGTCCCACCGTGCACGAGACCGACACCGACACCCGGGCCACTGGGGAGCCGGCGGGCGACGCTCCGGCGCTGCGGCTCGAGGGGGTCACCAAGCGCTTCGGCCGCACCGTGGCCGTCGACGGGCTCTCCCTCGAGGTGCGCCGGGGCGAGCTCTACGCGCTGCTGGGGCCTAACGGCGCGGGCAAGACGACGACTCTGCGCATCGTCGCCGGGCTCCTGCGGCCCGACGCCGGCGACGCCCGCGTGCTGGGCACCAGCGTGCTGCGCGAGCCCGCGGAGGCGAAGCGGCGGCTGGCGTTCCTGCCCGACGAACCGCTCCTCTACGGCAAGCTGAACCCGCTCGAGTACCTGGAGTTCGTGGCGGGTCTGTGGGGCATGCCGGCCGACGCGGCGCTCGCCAGGGCCACCGAGCTCCTGAAGTGGCTCGGTCTGTGGGACAACAGGCACGACCTCACCGAGACGTTCTCGCGCGGCATGAAGCAGAAGCTCGGGCTGGCGGGCGGGCTGATCCACGAGCCGGACGTGATCATCCTCGACGAGCCTCTCACCGGCCTCGACGCCGCAGACCCGCTCGGCGGGGCCGCCGCGCTCCTCTGCGGGACGGCCGGCGCGACGGCCACGGCGGGGGTGCGCCTGTGGAACCCCGTCAGGGTCAGCCGCCGCGACCTGTTCCGCCAGCGGCGCGTGCGGGGCGACGTCGTGCTGGCCTTCATCGAGGGGTTCACCCCGCACACCTGGGCCGTGACCTGTTACCTCGCGGCCACACTGAGTCCCTGGACGGCCGTGGCCACGGCCGTGTCCGTGGGCCTGCCGCTCCTCGGGTTCGCGCGGGCGCGGGGCCAGGGCCTCGCCTTCGGGTACTGAGATCCCGGCGCGGGAGCGCCGAGGCTCCGGGCGCGGAGGCGGCGAGGCTCCGGGCCGCCAGCGGCCGCGGGACCGCGCTCCCTCGGCGGGCCTGCGAGTCCGCTGGCTTAGGCTAGGCTCTCATGCGAAGCTCACACGGAACCGGACTTCGCAAGGAGGCATACCGATGCGCGCGTACCTCATGGAGTTCATCGGCACCTTCTTCCTGGTGCTGACAGTCGGCCTCACCGTCGCGCAGGGCAGCGACCTGGCGCCGCTGGCGATCGGGCTCGTGCTGATGGTGATGGTCTACGCCGGCGGGCACGTCTCGGGCGGTCACTACAACCCAGCCGTCACCCTGGGTGCGGTGCTGCGCGGTGCGCTGCCCACGAAGGAGCTGGCGCCGTACTGGGGCGCCCAGCTCCTCGGCGCCGTGGTCGCGGCCGCGCTGGCCCGCTGGGTCGCGGGGGCGCCGTTCACGGTGGCGCCGGGTCCCGAGGCCGGCACGTTCGCCGCGCTCGCCGTGGAGACGTTCTTCACCTTCGCGCTCGTGGCGGTCGTCCTCGCGTCCGCCACGGCGGCGGCGACGAAGGGCAACTCCTTCTACGGCCTGGCGATAGGCGGGACCGTCGCGGCCGGGGCGGCCGCCGGCGGCGCGATCTCGGGCGGCGCCTTCAACCCCGCCGTCGGCGTGGGGGCGGTCCTCGTCGACGCGATCGCCGGCGGCACCGCCGGCCACGTCTGGCTCTACGTCGTCGGGCCGCTGCTCGGCTCCTACCTCGCCGCGGCCGCCTTCAGGTACCTCCACCCGGAGGGGTAGCCTCCGCGCGACCTGCCGATCCGGGAGCGGGCAGGCGGCGCGGGCGGCCTTCTCGCGGTAGCCTCCGCGCGACCAGACGCTCCGGCTAGTCGTAGCCTCGGTCCTCGGGGCCCGCGCCCGATCGGGGTCGCGGGCGGCGACCAGGCGTCTGGCGGCTCGCGCGAGCGGAGGAGCGAAGGTGGCACGCATCCTCTGGTACCGGCTGTGGCGGGGCGTCCTGACCGTGTGGTTCGTGCTGACGGTCGCCTTCGTCACCCCCCGGCTGGTGGGGGACCCGGCCAGGTCCCTGCTGCCGGAGGACGCCACGCCGGCCGAGCAGGCCGAGCTGCGGGCGCGCCTCGGGCTCGACCTGCCGCTGACGCGGCAGTACGTCGCCTACCTGGGCAACGTCCTGCGCGGCGACTTCGGGGAGAGCTTCGCCGAGCGGAGGCCGGCGACCGAGACGGTCCTCGAGCGCGTCCCGGCCACCCTCCAGCTGGGCGGCATCGCGCTCGCGCTCTCCGTGCTCCTGGGCGTGGGCGGAGGCGTCCTCGCCGCTACGCGCCGCGAAGGACCCTGGGACAGGCTGCTCACGGCCGGGGCCCTCGTGGGTCAGGCCGTGCCGAACTTCGTGCTCGGCGTGGCGCTGATCCTCGTCTTCAGCCTGGCCCTCAGGTGGCTGCCCAGCGGCGGGCGCGAGGGCTGGCACAGCCTTGTCATGCCGGTCGCGACCCTCGCGGCGGCCTCGTCCGCCTGGCTGCTGCGGCTCACGCGGGGCGTGATGCTCGACCTCGCCGAGCAGGACTTCGTCCGCACGGCTCACGCCAAGGGCGTCGGCGCCGCGTCGGTGGCGCTGAAGCACGTGCTCCGCAACGCCTGCCTCCCCGTGCTCACCCTGCTGGGCCTGCGGGCCGGGGCGCTCGTCGCCGGCTCGGTCGTCGTCGAGACCGTGTTCGCCTGGCCGGGCGTGGGCCGGCTCCTGGTGCACGCGGTCGTCACGCGCGACTTCCCGGTGATCCAGTTCGCCGTCGTGCTCGTCAGCGTCTCCGTCGTCGTCGCGAACCTGCTGGTCGACCTGCTCTACGGGGTCGTGGACCCGCGCGTGCGCACGTCGTGAGGCAGCCGGCCCGCTCGCGCCGCCGCCAGGCGGAGCCCCCGGCGCGGGCGGCGACGCGGTCCCCCGCCGGGGCCGCATGGCGGCGCAGGTCGCCGCCACCAGTCGCCGTGGCGAGCTACGCGGTCCTGGCCGTCCTGTTCGCCGCGGCCGTCCTGGCGCCGGTCATCGCGCCTTACGACATCAGGGCTCAGGACCTCCCGAGCCGGCTGGAGCCGCCGTCGTGGCTGGGCGGCGCGGGAGGGCACCTGCTCGGCACGGACCACCTCGGACGCGACGTGCTCTCGCGCCTGCTGTTCGCCCTGAGGACGACGTTGGGCGTGGCCACGCTGGGCACGCTCATCGGCCTGGCGCTCGGCGGCGCCCTCGGCCTCGCCGCCGGTCTGGCGGGCGGCTGGGTCGACGAGCTGATCATGTTCCTCGTCGATGTCCAGGCCTCGGTGCCGTTCATCCTGGTGGCCCTCACGGCCATCGCGCTGGTCGGCGCCTCGCAGCCGGTGTTGGTGCTCGTGGTCGGGCTCGCCGGCTGGGAGACCTACGCCCGCGTCGTGAGGGGGCAGGTCCTGGCGCTGAGCGGGCTGCCGTTCGTCGAGGCCGCGCGGGCGCTGGGGGCGAGCCGGCGCCGGATCGCGGTCAGGCACCTGGCGCCCGCGGTCGGCACCACGCTCGCCGTCTTGGCCACGGCCAACTTCACCCACGTGATGCTGCTCGAGTCGGCGCTGTCGTTCCTGGGCATCGGCGTGCGGCCGCCGGGCACCTCACTGGGCGCGATGCTGGGGGCGACGCGCGACTACCTGCTGACGCGCTGGACCCTCCCGGCCGCGCCGGCGGCGACGATCCTCCTGCTGAGCATGGCGGTGACGGTCCTCGGCGACTGGGTGCGGGACAGGCTCGACCCGCGGCTGAGGGGCTAGGGGGCCGTCCGGTCGGAGCCCCGAGGGGCCCCTCAGCGGAACGCCAGGTTGTAGGGCCTGAGGTCGATGTAGAAGTCGCTGTACGGCCGCCACTCCACGCCCTCGCGCACCCCGTAGAACTCCACGGAGTAGTAGAGGACGGTCCCGGGCGCCTCCTCCTCCCAGATGTCGAGCATGCGCCAGTAGTCGCGTCTGCGCCTGTCCCTGTCGGTGATGCTCCTCGCCTCGAGGCCCAGCGCGTTGAACTCGTCCGGGGCCCGCCAGTAGCCGCTGGCCTGCGGGGGCGCGTTGGGGTTCCACGTGGCCCACAGCCCGCCGGCGGGGTCCGCGAAGCGCATCGAGTTCGACCACATGTTCACCATGGCGAACGGGTCGTCGTGGGGGAGGCCGAAGAGCTCCTCGGGCCCCGGCACGACCCGGACCTCGGCGTCTATGCCGACGGACCGCCACATCTCGACGATCGCCTCGGCGGCCGCCAGACCGTTCGTGTACCAGGTGGGATGGGCGTTGAGGTAGACCTTCTCGCCGGCGTAGCCCGACTCCTTTACGAGGGCCCTGGCGCGCTCGGGGTCGAACTCGGCGACGGGCCGGGAGGCGTCGTACATGTCGCCGAAGGACGCGAACTGGTGCCCGCGCGGCACGACAGCGACGGCGCCCCACAGCGAGTCGGATAGCAGCTGCCTGTCGATGGCCAGGTTCATGGCCCGCCTGAGCCTCACGTCGCGGAGCACCGGGTGGGTGGTGTTGTAGCGGAGCACGTGGATGTTGTCGAGGACCGCCGGGCGCACCTCGACCCCGTCGAACCGCTCGAGGACCGCGGCCTGGTCGGGCGGCAGCGAGGCGGCGATGTCGATCTCGCCCGTGACGAGCGCGGTGACGCGCGCGGCGGTCTCGGGGATCACGCGGAACACGACCTCGCCCGCGGTCGGCGTCCCTCCCCAGTAGCCGTCGTAGGGCTCCAGGACGAGGCGGTCGCCCGCCACGAACGACGCCACCCGGTAAGGCCCCGTGCCGACGGGCCGACGGTTGAACTCCGCCGCTCCGGCCGCGTAGGCCTCAGCGGGGACGATCGAGGCCTCCTGCATGGTCAGCACCTGCTCGAGGACCGGGTCGGGCCCCTTCGTGGTGATCTTGACCGTGTGGTCGCCCAGCGCCTCCACCGCGGCGACGTTCGCGAACGTCCCGCGGGCCGTCACGAGGTCGGAGCCGGGCTCCAGCACGCGTTCGAGGCTGAAGACGACGTCCTCGGCGGTGAACGCCGAGCCGTCGTGGAACGTCACCCCGCGGCGCAGCTCCAGGACCAGCTCCGTCTCCGACTCCCACCGCCACGACTCCGCCAGACCAGGCCGCAGGCCGCCGGCGAGGAAGTCGCGGAAGATGAGCCTGTCGAAGACCGAGTAGAGCGTGCGGAAGCCGTTGGCGCCGATGTTGATGTCGACGGCGGGGTCGAGCCCGTCCGGCAGCGCCACGACGCCGATGACGAGCGCGGGCCGCTGCTCGGGTTCGCTCCTCCCGGCCGCGGTCGTCCCGGCCGCGCTCCCGTCCGCCCCGCTCCGGTCGTCCGCCCCGCTCCGTTCGTCCGCGCCGCGCTCGGCCCCGCCCGGAGACGCCCAGCCGAGGCCGAGCGCCAGGGCGACGAGCAGCGCGAGGGCGGTGCGTGCGCTCATGGTCAGGCGACGGGGCGCTGCGCCGCCAGCCGCTCGACGGTGGCGGTCACCCGGCCCCTCACGTCCTCCCGCGCCCAAGGCGAGCCGACGGCCTCCTCCACGACGAGCCCCGCGCCGAGCACGACGTCGTCGGCGAACCGCCGGCCGACGAGCTGCACGCCCAGCGGCAGCCCCTCCCGGCTCAGCGACGCCGGCACGACCAGGGCCGGGTGGCCGGTGAGGTCGAAGAGCGGCGTGTACGCCTGCCTGACGTCGCGCAGCGCCGCGCGCTCCGCGGTCGTGTGCGCGGGGATGGGCACCCCGGGCGTGAGGAGCACGTCGATGGACGCGAACACGGCGTCGAGCTCCGCCGTCAGCTCGTCGCGCGCCCGCCGCGCCTTGACGTAGGTGGCGGCGCTGGTTCCCGCGGCGCGCTCGAGCGCCGACCTCAGGCCCTCGCCCATGCCGGGGCTCCTCAGGTGCGCCTCGAGGTCGACGAGCAGGTCGACGGCCGCGATGGTCCACATCGTCGACCTGGCCAGGTCCCGGTCCGGCAGCGACACGACCCGCGTCTCGCACCCGGCCGCCTCCAGCGCGTCCCGCGCCGTCTCGACGGCCCTGACGGCGGCGGGGTGGACCCCGGAGAGCTCCTCGTCGGCCAGCACGCCCAGGCGCAGCCCGGCCCCGACACCGTCGAGGTCCGCCAGCCGCCGGCGCTCCCAGCCGTCGCGCGCCATGACGTCGAGCAGCACGGCCACGTCGCGGACCGTCCTGCCCATCGGTCCCACGTGGTCCAGCTCGCGGCTGATCGTGACCACGCCAGCGAGCTCGACGAGGCCGAACGTCGGCTTCAGCCCGACGAGCCCGCACATCGAGGCCGGGATGCGTATGGAGCCGCCGGTGTCAGTCCCCACCGACCCGTAGCCGATGCCTGCCGCCAGCGCCGACGCCGACCCGCTCGAGGAACCGCCCGTCGACCTCTCCGGGTCCCAGGGGTTGAGGGGCTCCCCGAAGGCGGGATGCGACGAGCCGAACGCCAGCTCGGAGAGGTTCGTCTTGCCCAGGACCACGGCGCCGGCGCGTTTCAGCCGGACGACGGCCGCGGCGTCCTCGGCGGGGACCTGGTCGGCGAACACCCCGGAAGCGGCCGTCATGCGCAGGCCGGCCACGGCGATGTTGTCCTTCACCGTCACGGGGACCCCGTGCAGCGGGCCCACGGCCTCGCCGGACTCGAGCGCCGCCTCCAGGCGCTCGGCCGCGGCGAGCGCCTCGTCCTCCGCGACCGTGACGAAGCAGCCCAGCGCGGCCCCCACGGTCCGGGCCCTCTCCAGCTGCGCGGAGACCAGCTCCACCGGGCTCAGGCGGCCCTCGCGGACGGCGGCGGCTACCGCCGTCAGGGGCTCGAACTCCAGCCCCGCGGCCGCGCGCCGCGCTCCGCCCAGCCCACCGGCGTCCCCCGCCTCGGCGAACTGCGAGCCGCTCGCGGCGCCAGGTAGCCGCGCGTCCTCCGTCACGGCGAACCCGAGGCGACCTCGATGGTGTCGGGCCAGAACTGGATCGTGCTGTCTGGCACCAGGCTCACGATCGGCTCCCGCCACGCGGCGACGTAGGCGCGGTAGAGGAGCGGGATCACCGGCAGGTCCTCCATCACCTGGCGCTGGA
Source organism: Trueperaceae bacterium (assembly GCA_036381035.1). NCBI lineage: Bacteria > Thermotogati > Deinococcota > Deinococci > Trueperales > Trueperaceae > Trueperaceae bacterium. Next base: position 23,803 of record DASVDQ010000037.1, read on the forward strand.
TCTCCTCGTACAGCTCCTGCCGGCGCTGCGGGTCGAGCTCGTACCTGGCCTCCTCGATCAGGTCGTCGGCGGCGGAGTAGCCGGAGAAGTTCGACCCGGCGCCGCCCGTGGAGCTCGAGTGCAGGACGTCGGTGAAGAAGTAGTCGGGGTCGCCGGCGCGCGACGTGGCCGAGAAGGTCACCTCGAAGTCGCCCGAGGTGCGCATGTCGTGGGCCGTCGTGGCCTCGGCGCCCTCGAGCGTCACGCTGACCCCCACGGCCTCCCAGCTGTCGGCCAGCCACTGCGCGATGGTCGCCTCCGGCTCGCGCGTCTGGAACATCAGCGTGAACGCCAGGTCCTCCTGGCCCGCCTCGCTCAGCAGACTGCGGGCGCGATCGGGGTCGTACTCGTAGGTGGGCACGTCGTCGGTGCCGCCCGGGAGCTGCGAGGGGCGCAGCACGTCGGCGGGCTCGTCGAGCCCAGGCAGCAGCAGCGGGATCACGCTCTTGTCGAGGGCGTAGGCGAGCGCCTGCCTGACCCGCACGTCCTGCACGGGCTCGAAGTTCGGGCTGAAGGCGATGTGCATGATGTTGTAGTACTCGACGACCGTCTGGGCCTCGATGTCGGAGGAGTTGAGCAGCTCCTGGGCGACCTCGGGGTTCCCTCGCGTGTAGATGGCCTGGAGCTCGCCCCGCTCCAGCGCGGCCGCCGCCACCGCCTCCTCGGCCACGTGCACGAAGGTGATGCTGCGCGCGCTCGGGGTGCCGCCGAAGTACTCGTCGTGGCTCGCGAGGACGACCTCGTCGGTCGGCGTGACCTCCTCGAGCGCGTAAGGGCCCGTCCCGACGGGGTGCCGGGCGAACTCCTCGAGGCCGAGCTCCTCGACCGCGCGGCGCGAGACGATGAACCCGGCGCCGTTGGGGTTGGTGAGCACGGCCAGCAGGAACGAGGGCTGCGCCTCGGCGAGCGTGATCCGCACCGTGCGGTCGTCGACCGCCGCGACCTCGCTGACGTTGGCGTAGATCGAGTGGAAGGTGGCCTCCGGGTCGTCCATCTGCCGCTGGATCGAGAAGACGACGTCGTCGGCGGTCATCTCCCCGTAGCCGCGCTGGAACTGCACCCCCTGCCGCAGGTGGAAGGTGTACGTCGTGCCGTCCTCGGAGACCTCCCAGCTCTCGGCCAGGTCCGGCTCGAGGTCGCCGCCCGTGCCGGGCACCTTGCGCACCAGCTGGTTGAAGATCGCCGGGTAGACCCAGCCGTCGGAGGTGTAGCGCCAGTAGGCCGGGTCGTAGACGCCGCCCGGCCTGGCGAACTGCAGCCTGATGCGCAGATCAGGCCGCTGGTCCGCCCCCTGCGCCTGGCCGAGGCCGCCGACGACCCCAACGGCCAGCGTCAGGGCCCAGAACGCCGCGAGCAGCCTCGCGCGCGTACCGGGGAGAAGGACCTGCAGCCCGCGTACCGGTCGAACCATGCCGCTCCCTCCTCTGGGGCCACGGGGTCATCCTTCGCGAACGCTTGGTATCCAGCGGTATACGACGCGCGCCACGGTAGCAGAAGGGGCGGTGGCTGTCTAGGCCGCGGCCGAGGGCGCGGCTAGCCCGCCGTCAGAAGCCCGAGACCACGATGTGCCGCTCGAGCTCGGGCACTTCCCTGGTCTCCCAGCCCGCCTCGTCGGTCTCGTAGACGTTGCAGACCCTGGCGCCGGTGTTGACGATCGGCAGCAGCGAGGTCCTCACGATGATCCCGTTCGTCGGGGACAGCAGCTCCTCCACCACGTCGTCGTAGAGGTCGCGTATCTCCGCCAGGAGCTGCCCCTTCCTCACGTAGTCGCCGGTCTTGACCTTCAGGTGCGACATGCCGCCCTTCGACGCCGTGACCTCGTAGCGCTTGGTGATCTCGACCTGCATGGCGGGCAGCTCGGGCTCGCCGGGCACCACGCCGATGGCCTTGAGGAAGTTGTACGAGGCACGCAGCATCATCTCGGGGAACGGGTAGAGGTTGCGCCAGCCCTCGCCGGCCTCGATGGCGATGGCCGGGACGCCGCGCCGGCAGAAGATGCCCGTCGGTCCGCCGCTGCGGCCCTTGCGCGTCCACCTGTGGATGATCTCGAAGCCGCAGGCCCGGCCCAGCTCCAGGCGCCGGCGCTCGAGGTCCTCCGGCAGGTCGCCCGGCGAGGTGAGCATGGCCCTGGGGTAGTTGATGCTGTCGAGGTGCGTGGCGTGGATGTCGAGCGCGTGGTCGATGTCCTTGGCGATGCAGTCGACGACCGCCCACAGTATGCGCGTGGAGAGGACCCCGTCCTTGTCGGGCTGCGCGCCGCCGATGTCCACGACAGTGGGGGCGTCGAGGGGGTAGAGCCGCTGGCGGTGCACGTAGGCGGGCACGTTGATGAGAGGGAGCGCGATCACCGTGCCCGACACCTGCTCGGGGTCGAGCTCGCGCGCCAGCCGCTTGACGGTGTCCATGCCCGCGGGCTCCTCGCCGTGCACACCCGCGCCGATGAAGGCCGTCGGGCCGTCGTCGCGACCGCGCACCACGGTCACGGCCAGCTCCACGGGAGCGCCGCTCGCGAACTCGCCGACCTTGACGGCGTAGCGCTGCTTGGTGCCCCTCTGGACGGCGCCCAAGTCGAACTGTTCGGGGGTGATGCGGAGTACTTGCACGGCATGCTCCCTTCACACCTGCGCAGACCACGTATACGGCTGTATACAACCGGCTGGAGTCTATCAGCGGTCCGGGGTCGGGTCAACCTCGCCGCGGCGGGCCCGGCGCACGGCGCGGCCGCCTCCTCAGCGCCGTTCCGTAGGCGTCGTCACGCGGCTCGTCCGCGGGTCGACGGCGTCCCTCAGGCCGTCCCCGAACAGGTTCAGGCCCAGCACCATCAGGCCTATCGCGAGGCCGCCCGTCGTGATCACCCAGGGCGCGGCCTGCATGTAGTTGCGCCCGTCGCTCACGATGCGCCCCCACGTGGGCGTGGGCGGCGGCACGCCCAGGCCCAGGAAGCCCAGGCTGGCCTCGACGAGCAGCGCCGTGCCCACGTAGAAGCTCAGGGCCACGGTCGTGGGCGCCAGCGTGTTCGAGAGTATGTGCTTGAGGATCACGCGGTTGCTGCGCGCCCCGATGGCCTTGGCGGCCTCCACGTACTCGAGCTGCACGACCTTGAGCACCTCGCCGCGCACGACGCGGGCGACGCGGGGCCAGACCGCCAGGGCGATCGCGAACACCAGGTTCTGGAGCCCTTGGCCCAGCGTGGCGATCATCACCAGCGCGAACAGCTCCATCGGGAAGGCCAGGAACGTGTCGACGAGGAAGACGACGACGCGGTCGGCCTTGCCGCCGAAGTAGCCGGCGACGACGCCGGCCAGCCAGCCGATCGTGCCGCCCACCAGGATCGCGCCCACCGCGATCGCGATCGAGTAGCGGGCGCCGTAGATGGCGCGCGTGAAGATGTCCCGGCCCAGGTGGTCGGTGCCCATGAGGTGCTCGGCGCTGGGCGGCTGCAGGCGGTCGAGCGGCGAGATCGCGTTCGGCCCGTAGGGCGTGACCAAGGGGCCGAAGATGCTGATGAGGACGAACAGCACCATGATCGCCGCCCCCGCCACGAGGTTGCGGTACTTCGAGAGCCGCCGCAGGCGCGAGGGCGCGCGCGACGTCACGGGCTGCGCCAGCGCCTGGCGCGACCCGAGCGGCACCGGCTCACGTGTAGCGGATTCTCGGGTTGAGTAGTCCATAGGTGATGTCCACGAGCAGGTTGACCACGAACACGCCGGCGGCGAACACGAGCACGCCCGCCTGGGTCATGACGTAGTCGCGCTGGGTTATCGACTCGACCAGGAGGCTGCCCATCCCGATGCGGCCGAAGAGGATCTCGACGACGGCGGAGCCGCCCAGCGCCCTGCCGAGGGTGAGCCCGATGACCGTCACCACGGGTATGAGGGCGTTGCGGATGGCGTGCTTGTACGCCACGCCCATCTCGCCCACCCCCTTGCTCCGCGCCGTGCGGATGTAGTCCTCGCCGAGGACGTCCACCATGGCGCTGCGGGACATCCGCACGATGTAGGCGGCCTGGGACAGGCCTAGCGTGAGGGCCGGGAGCACGAGGTGCTGGAGCCGGCTGGCGAGGTTGGGCTCGCCCACCCCCAGCACCGGGAACCAGCCCAGGCGCACGGAGAAGATGCTGATGAGGATGAGGCCGAACCAGAAGTTCGGCATCGAGTAGGCGAAGACCGAGACGCTGGAGCTGAGGAAGTCGGCCGGCTTGCCGCGGCGCCGCGCGGCCATGATGCCGACCGGGATGCCGATGATCACGGCGATGAAGATCGCGGCGAAGGCGAGCTGGACCGTGAACGGGAGCTGCTGCCTGACGATGGCGAGGGCGGGCCGGTTCTTGCTGAACGAGACGCCCAGGTCCCCCTGGAGCACGTGCTGCACGTACCTGACGAACTGGACGATGCCCGGCTGGTCGAGGCCCAGCTCACGCCTCAGGTTGTCGATGAACTCCTGCGAGACGGCGCTCTCGCCCCCGAGGCGCGCCATGTACGCGCTCACCGGGTCGCCCGGCGTGGTCCTGATGAGGATGAAGGCCAGGACCAGCACGAAGAGGAGGAAGGGGATCGCCGAGAGCAGACGGCTGGCGAAGTAGGAGGTCATGCGGCACCGCTCATGCCGGCGCCGGGCCTAGGTGGCGCAAGGGACGTAGGCAGACTGCGCTGATCTGCTCATGAGGTACGTCCTCCCTCGGAGGCCGCTGGCGCGTGGTCGGCGAAGCGGGCGAAACGTTCGCGAGAACGGCTGGGCCGCTGTATACAGCCGGATACGGAACTAGTGCGAGGAGTCTAGCAACGAGGGCCGTGGGTGTCAATTTCCCGCGGCGCGCGCGGCCCGTTCACGTGACGCGCGGCTCCCTCCCCGACGGCGCCCGCCCGCGCGCTCGCCTTGACGCTCCCGGGGCAAGCTGATAGTCTCACCGCACGCCAACTTGTGTACGACGGTATACGGCCGCATGGCCGGCAGGGCGATGGGAGGGTTGTGGGCGATGAACGACCGACGGACCCTTGCTAGCTGGAGAGCGTTGCTAGCCGCGCTCGCGGCGCTGGCCGGTATGTGGCTCGCCGCGGGCGCCTCCGCGCAGGAGTCGCGGCCCGACATCCGGGTCCGACTGCAGTTCGCCAGGCCCGGCGGCGTCTACGACCCCGCCTACTGGCGCTACACCTCCGACTCCTTCGTCAACCGCAGCATCTTCAACTCGCTCGTGCGGATGGTGCCAGGCACCGGCGGCGGCGAGCTGGCCCCCGACCTGGCCGAGAGCTGGGAGGTCTCCGAGGACGGCACGGTCTACACGTTCCACCTCCGCCAGGGCGTCCAGTTCCACGGCGGGTACGGGGAGATGACGGCCGACGACGTCGTGTTCACGTTCCAGCGCCAGCTCGACGACCCCGAGTCGTCCTGGTACTCCCTGCTCACGGGCATCACCTCCGTGGAGGCCGTCGACGACTACACGGTGCGGATCACGCTCTCCGAGCCCCAGCCGTCGTTCCTGCGCAACGTCATCGCCTACCGTCCCGGCCTGATCGTGTCCCGGGCGGCCGTCGAGGAGCGCGGCGAGGCCTTCGCGCAGCAGCCCATCGGCACGGGCCCCTACTCGTTCGTCGAGCTGAACGAGAACGACGAGGTCGTGCTCGCGGCGAACGACGAGTACTACATGGGCCCGCCCGACTTCGCCTCGGTCACCTTCGTCCACGTGGGCGAGGAGACGGTCGTGGCCGCGGCGCTGGAGAGCGGCGAGCTGGACGCGGCGTACACGAGGGGGAACCCCGAGGTCGCCCAGCAGCTCTTGAACAGCGACACGATCGAGGCCGTCACGGTCGTCGAGTACTACAACCTCATGCAGGTCCAGTTCGGGCCCGGCTACGAGCCCGTGCAGGACGTCAGGGTCAGGCAGGCCCTGGCCCACGCGATCGACAAGAGCCTCATCACGTCGTTCCTCCCCGGCCTCGACCAGCCGGCCGACGTCATGCGTCCCTCGCAGGTCGCCGGCGGCACCGACGACGTCCCCACCTACCCCTTCGACCCGGAGCGCGCGCGCCAGCTGCTGACCGAGGCCGGCTACCCGAACGGCTTCGACATGACCCTGATGTTCCAGATGCGCGAGCCCGAGACGACGATCGCGCAGATCCTCGCCGAGTCGTGGCAGGCCATAGGCGTGAACGTCACGCTCGAGGGCCTCGACGCCACGACCGCGTTCGACCGCCGCGAGAGCGGCGACTTCGACGTGACCTTCTCGGCCACCTCCCGCTTCGGCGACCCCGACCTCTTCTTCACCGACGTGTTCCACTCAGAGTCGATCCCGCCCAACGGCTCGAACTTCTTCCACTACGACGGCGCCGACGAGCTGATCGAGCAGGCGCGCGGGGAGCTGGACGAGGAGCGGCGCGAACAGCTCTACCACGAGCTCCAGGCCAAGCTCATGGAGGAGCTGCCGATCATCCCGATCCTCTACCGGGCCTACGTCGCCGCCTGGCGCGAACCCGTGGCGAACCTGACGCCAGACACGACCATCGAGTTCTGGGCCGAGACCCTCGAAGCGGCCCAGTAGGCCGCGTGGCGGGGGACGGCGCGCCGTCCCCCGCGCACTCCCGCGTAGGAGGGAACGACTTGCGCTTCGGAGTTCGGCTTCCCCACTCCGGCCCCTTCGCGTCCAAGGCGGCCATCGACGCGATGGCCACGAGCGCCGAGCGCCTGGGCTACGACGCCGTCCTCGTCCACGACCACGTCCAATGGGGTGACTTCGACCGCTACCACTTCTACGCCGGCTCCGTCGAGGCGGTCGACGCGCTGGAGCGCGCGACCGACTTCTACGAGGCGCACTCGGTCCTCGCCTACCTCGCCTGCAAGGTCCCGCGCCTGCGCCTGATCCCGGCCTCGATCGTCCTGGGCTGGCGCGACCCCGCCATGGTCGCCCGCCTCGCCACGACCCTCTACCACCTGTCAGAGGGCCGCTACGTGCTCTCCGTGTGCGCCGGGAACGTGAAGAAGGACTTCGAGGTCTCGGGCGTGCCCTGGGAGGAGCGGGGCAAGCGGACCGAGGAGGCCCTGAAGGTCATACGCAAGCTGCTCAAGGAGGACGGCCCCCAGACCCACGAGGGGACGTTCTGGCGGCTCGAGGACGTGGAGCTCTTCCCCAAGGCGCCGGACATCAAGATCTGGTACGGCGGCCAGAGCGACGCCGCCCTCCGCCGCACCGCCAGGTTCGCCGACGGTTGGCTCGTCGGGGGCTCGCCCAACTTCTACCGGCAGAAGGTGCCGCGGATCCGCGAGCTGGCCAGGGAGAGGTACTCGCGGGACCTACGGCTCGAGGTCGGCTGCCTGTCGCCGACCTCCATCGCGCCCACCGACGCGCAGGCCCAGGAGGTCGCGGAGGCCACGGTGCGCAAGCGCCAGCAGGAGGCCGACTGGCTGAAGCG
>DASVDQ010000038.1 GCA_036381035.1 Trueperaceae bacterium
CCTCCGGGAGGTCGCGACGAGGCATAGGGACGCGGTGGTCGGGCGGGAGCCGGCGTGGTCGCTGGTGCCTGACCGGGAGCGCGGCCTGAAGCAACTCACCACCGAAGCCGAGGACGCGTTGACCGCGTGGTGGGATGCGAACGGCGTGCTGGCCGCGTTGCAGGAGGCGACGCTCAGGCTGTTGTTCGCGGAGGAGTCGAGCCGCGGTGACGAACCGCCACGCCCCGCCGTCTCACCCCTGCGCTTGTTCATCCGCAGTTCCAGCGTCGGTGAGGACGGCAGGGTACCCAAGCGCGGCAGCCTGGGTGAGGCGTTGGCGGACATCGGCATTCACGCGTGCACGCCCGCGAACGCGGGTGTGCTGCGGGACGCGGACGGCGACCCCATCGCGACCCGGTACTCGTACCGGGACGAGACCGGCGCCATGCTCACGGAGCTGACCGGCACGGGAGCGAACCTGGCGCGCCTCGGCCTCGACGTTGACGCGACGAGCGATACGCTCATCGTCATCCTCAACGGCAACACGCCTGTAGGCGAACCCGTCGCGTACCCCCTGGGTGGGGCGCTGCTCATGCACGAGATGCGGCGGGAGCCGCTCATCACGCCCGCGGCGATCATGCAGCAGAAGCTCATCAACAAGGCTTACACCATGATGTCGCGGAACGTTGACGTGGCGGGCTTCGTCGAGAGGACGTTCCTGAACGCTCAGGCTCCCGGCAGGTGGTTGGGTGAGGACGGGCAACCCACGGAGCCGGGGAAGGGCACGTGGACGCCCGACCCACTGTACGTGGGGGCGGGAGCCACGAACCACGTGGTGGGCGTGATCGAACCGCGGGAGGATGGCACGTACTCGTACGCGTCCCCGAGCGTCGTGTACCGCGACCCCGTGAGCCCCACGGCGTTCACGCTGACCATCGAGCAGGCTTACCGGGCCGTGCTCGAGGAAGCCAAGCAACTGCACGTCCTCCTCGCGGGCGACGCCACCGCCAGCGGCGAATCCCGCAAGCAGGCCATGAGCGACTACGTGGATTCACTGACTACCACCGCGGCGCAGGTGCAAGGCGCGATCAGGTGGCTTCTCACCACCAGCCTCCGCCTCGCCGCCGTGCTGATAAACGCTCCTGGCCGGTTCGACGCGTTCCGCGTCACCGCGTCGGCGCGCATCAGGGTCGTGCAACCCACCAGCGAAGACCAGCAGGCGACCCTCGCCAAGTATGAGGCGGGCGTGTTGAGCCTCGAGACGACCTTGGCGGAGCTCGGCGTGGAGGACCCCACGGCGGAGATGAACAAGCTCAACGCCACGCAACCCGAGGTTGAGGAGGTGGCGGCGTGAAGTGCGTCTCCTGCCACCGCCCCAAGCCGCGCTCAGCGTGGACGTTCGCGCCGTTCTGGATGTGCCGCGCCTGCGCCAATCGATACCGCCTCCATCGCCTTCGGGCGTGAGGAACCCCCAAACATCGGCGGGCGGCGCGGCCAGGGGCCGCGCGTAAGCCCCACAAACCCACGAGCATCCCCGCCAGGGGCGGGGCGCGCCGCGCCAGGGGCGCGAGAGGAGTGACGTTTCGTGAC
>DASVDQ010000039.1 GCA_036381035.1 Trueperaceae bacterium
GCTGCCGTCCAGGTTGACGCTCTTGGCGGGGTGGAGCGTCCTGAACCACTCGGCCGCCAGGTAGTTGAACGGCAGGCTGATCACGACGATCAGCATGATCACGGCCGAGACCCGTCCCCGGCGCGTGGGCTCGTCGATGAGCGCGCGCACGATGAAGTAGCCGGCGATCAGCGCGACCATGATGGCCGTGAGCGTGAGCTTGGCGTCCCACGTCCAGAACGTGTTGAGCGTCGGCTTGCTGTAGATCATGCCCCCGGTGATGGTCAGTGCCGAGTAGACGAGCGCCGCCTCGGCGTTCGCGACGGCGCGCACGTCGTCGCGCTCGCGCCCGCGCCACAGGTAGAGCACCGACCAGAAGCCGGCGACGGCGACGGCGAGGAAGCAGATCCACGCCACCGACACGTGCGCGTACATGATGCGGATCAGCTCGCCCTGCTGCTGGTCGGGCGGGCTGACGACGAGCGCGAGGTAAGCGCCCACCGCCAGGCCCACGAGGCAGGCGAGGCCGAGCAGCGTGAGCCAGAGGGGGCGCGCGCGCGGCCGCTGCAGGCTCGTGACCGGATCTTCCATGTTCGACTCCCATGCGCGGCGGTCGGGCACAGCCTTCGCCGCTCGCCAGTGAGTGTAAGGCCGCGGGCCGGCGCGACCGGTGTCGAGGCCGCCGTAAGGAGCGCCCGGGTCGCTCCCCGCGCGAGCGCCCGTCACTCGTCCACCACGAAGTGGAAGAGGGAGGCGCAGGCCACGAAGTAGACGAGGTCGAAGCCGAGGAGCAGCAGCAGCCAGTCGCCTACCGGGCCCGCGGCGCCGCCCATGAGCGACTCCGTGGCGCGCACGGCGGCGAGGACGATGGGCACTACGACCGGGAACATCAGCACGGGGAGCAGCGCCTCGCGCGCCTGCAGGTTCGCGGTGAGGGCGGCGTAGAAGGTCGCGACGGTGGCGAAGCCGAAGGACCCGAGCACCACGGTGAGGGCCAGCAGCGCCGCGGCGCCCGCCCCCGGCACCGACGCGCCGTAGAGGGTGGTGGCGACGGGCGCGAGCAGCAGGCCGAGGGCGCCGAGGTAGGCCCAGGTGGCGAGCATCTTGCCGAGGTAGACGGCGGCGCGGGAGACCGGGTAGGTGAGGAGGTGGTCGAGGGCGCCGTCCTCGAGGTCGGCCTGGAAGCTCTGCGCCGCGGCCGTGACGCCCGCGAACACCAGCGCGACCCACAGCACGCCCGGCGCCGAGCGCGCCAGCACGCCCTCCTCGCGCCCGAGCGCGAACGCGATCATCAGCAGCGTCGTGCTCGTGAAGAAGACGGTGGCCACGGTCGCCGCCCGGCTGCGCAGCTCGTGCAGCAGGTCCTTGCGGGCGACGGCCAGCACGGCGCCGACGTCGTTCACCTGGCCACCCCCTGGCCGCTGACGGCCGGGCTCCCCACCAGGCGCAGGCGCCCGCCGGCGAGCTCCACGACGGCGTCGGGAGCCAGGTCGTTCCTGTCCTGCTCGTGCGAGGCGAGCAGCACGGTGCGCCCGCGCCCCTTGGCCTCGGCGAGGCAGACGTCCACGAGCCGCTTGCCCTCCTCGTCGAGAGCGGCGTAGGGCTCGTCGAGGAGCCACAGGTCGGGGTCGACGAGGAGCTGACGCGCCAGGCCGAGGCGCTTCTTCATGCCGCTCGAGTAGAAGCGGACCTGCTTGTCGGCCGCCGCGCCCAGGCCCACGCGCTCGAGCGCGCCCGCGACGGCGCCGTCGGCGCGCGGCCTGCCGGCCAGCGCCAGCGCCAGGCGCAGGTTCTCGCGACCCGTGAGCACGGGGTAGCTGCCGCCCGCCGCGCCGAGCAGGGCCACGCGCGCCCGGGCGGCGTCGGCCTCCCGCACGAGGTCGTGCCCGAAGAGCCGCCCGGCGCCGGCGTGCGGCCGCAGGCGCGTGGCCAGGAGCCGCAGGAGCGTCGTCTTGCCCGAGCCGTTGCTGCCGCGCAGCACGACGAGGCGTCCCGGCGCGACGTCGAGGTCGATGCCGCGCAGCACCGTGTCGCGGCCCATGCGCCTGACGACGCCCCGCAGGCTTATCGCCAGCGCGCTCCCTGCGCCCGCCGCCTCCGGGGCGGTGCCCGGCGCCGCCGAGGTCATAGGCGCGAGATCAGCCAGTCGGGCGTGATCTTGATGAGGTAGGCGTTGAGGGCGGTGTAGGTGCCGGTGACCATGAGCACGCCGGCGACGAGCAGGATGCCGCCGGCGACGCGCTCGACCCACGGCAGGTAGCGCCTGAAGCCCCTCGAGAACTCGAGGAACGGCCCTATGAGCAGGGCGGCCAGCAGGAACGGCACGGCGAGGCCGAGGGAGTAGACGGCCAGCAGGCCCACGCCCTGGCCGAGCGTGCCGCTGGCGCCCGCCAGCGTGAGGATGCCGCCGAGGATGGGGCCGATGCAGGGCGTCCAGCCGGCGGCGAAGGCCATGCCGAGGAGCAGGGCGCCGACCGGGGTGTTGGCCTCGCCTTGGTAGCGGGGCCGCGCGTCGCGGTAGAGGAAGGGCAGCCTGATCACGCCCAGCATCACCAGGCCGAACGCGATGACGAGGGCCCCGCCCACGACGGTGAGGACGTCCTTCTGGGCGCGCAGCAGCGCGCCGAGGAAGCTGGCCGAGGCGCCGAGCGCGACGAACACCAGCCCGAAGCCGAGCACGAAGAACAGCCCGTTGCGCACGACGACGCGGCGCCGCGCCTGCGCGCTGCCGCCGACGTACGCCAGGTAGCTGGGCACGAGCGGCAGGACGCAGGGCGAGAGGAACGACAGGACGCCGGCCGCGAAGGCCAGGGGCAGCGTGGGGGTCACGCGGCCGCCTCGCGCGTGGCCGTGGCGGTCGAGCGCGCCATCACCCGCCGATGATACCGGCGTGAAGGGCACCGGCTGAGGGACGAAGGTACCTGACGGGTGAGGGCGTTACTATGTGCCCCTACCGCAACCCGCCCGGCGCCCCTCGGGGGCGCGGTGGCCCCTGGGAGGAAGCGCATGTCCTTCGGCAACTTCCGCAAGCTCGCGGCAGCCGCCCTCGCGGCCGGCCTGCTGATCGGCAGCACCGCCGGCGCCCAGCAGGAGGTGACGCCCCTCGACCCGCCCGAGCCCGTGCGGGTGGCCGTGGTACCGATCCTCAAGTTCGCCGCGCTGTACGTGGCCGCCGAGCGCGGGCTCTTCGAGAAGTACGGTCTGGACGTGCAGATCGACATCGTCGCGTCCGGCACCGAGGCCATAGCCTTCCTCGAGCAGGGGCAGATCGACGTGGGCGGCATCGCCATCGTCACGTCCCTGTGGAACGGCTGGAACCAGGGCATCGACATCAGGGTGTTCGCCCCGGGGGGT
>DASVDQ010000040.1 GCA_036381035.1 Trueperaceae bacterium
AGGCGTATAAACGCCGTCTTACAGAACTCTTACACGCCGTGTGAAGCACCTCACAGCCGGGCTACCCCCACAGATGGTGGTACAGGCGCGTACCCGACGGCGCTTACCCTCCTCAGCATGAAGCGAACGGCTGGCTTCTCCATGGTCGAGCTCCTGGTGGCCGTCGCCATCGCCGGGGTGCTCCTCGGCGTCGGCGTCGTCGTCTTCAGGCCCGGCCACAACGCGGTGAACCAGGCCGCGAGGGTGCTCGCCGGCGCGGTCACCGAGGCGCGCTTCGAGGCGGTCAAGAGCAACAGGACCGCCTACTTCGTGGTCAGCACGAGCGGGGACGGCGGCTACGGCATCTGCGTCGACGAGAACGAGGACGGCAGCTGCACGTCGAGCGAGTACAAGAAGCAGGTCGAGTTCGGGACCGGCGACTTCGCCAGGGCCACGCTCTCCGCCACGAACCTCACGGGCAACCGCGTGCGGTTCGACAGCCGCGGCGTGCCGCTCGACGCCGTGGCCGGCAAGACCATGACCGTCACCGAGCGGGGCGGCACCTACGCGAAGACGGTCGTGCTCAGCAGCACGGGAAGGACCGAGGTCCGATGAACGACAGACGTCAGGCCGGCATCACGCTGCTCGAGCTGCTGATCGCGCTGGCGGTCATCAGCATCGCCTTCATGGCCTTCGCGTTCAGCCAGCTCCAGAGCCTCCGCTCCACCTCGCGCGCGCAGGTGCTCACAGAGGTCAAGGCGGCGGCGAACCTGGCGCTCGAGACCATCAGCGCCGAGGTGCTCGCGGCCGTGCCGCTCAGCGACTGCACGACCTCGAACTTCTGCGACCAGACGGACGTGGTCAACGGCGTCACGCAGAACCTCAGCTTCAAGTTCATCGACTACTACCGCTGGTGCGCGCCCAGCTCCTACCGCGAGGGCCTGCGCACCTACTTCCGCACGCAGTCGACGCCGAGCGGGGGCGGCCTGCCCACGCCGTCGGCCACGCAGATCGGCCCGTGCGCGGGGTCCGCGACCATCGACGGCGTCGACGTCGACTGGTCGATAGCGCCGCCAGCGACCGTGAGCGGCGCCCTGGACACCGAGGGCGTGCTCGACCTCACGGTCACGGCGACCCACGACCTGGGACAGACGCTGACGATCGGCAGCACGATCACCTGCTACGACGTCTACCCCGCCCCGAAGAAGGAGACGCCGCGGCCGTGCCCGGAGACGCAGCTGCCATGAGGGGCGTAGAGGCGATGAGGGCCGACGTTCCCAAGAGAGGCGACGCCGCCACGGGATCCGACGCGGCCACGAGGCGCGAGGCCTCGCCGCGCGCCAGGGAGCAGGGCTTCACGGTCGTGGAGCTCCTGATCGCCGGCTTCGTGCTGACGGTCGTGCTGGCGGCGACGGGCTTCTTCCTGGCCCAGCAGAGCACCCTCAACAAGCGCACCCAGGCCAAGGCCGAGGTCCAGGACAAGACCAGGATGGTGATGCAGCTCGTCACCTCCGACCTGCAGCTCGCCGGCGCCAGCGTCTACGCCGACGCCAGCGGCGCCCTGCAGACGATCTCGCCCGACCTGGGGATCTGCCCCACCGTCGGGTCGAGGAACTCCTGCCTGGGCGGCTACGACGGCGCCGGCGGCTCGTCCGTGAAGGACCACATCGCGACCGCGTACGTCACGACCCTCAGGCCCACCAACCAGGCGTGCCGCGAGGTGGGCTACCGCTTCTCCGGGGACGACCTGCTGCGCGCCGACAGGGTCTGCACCGGCGCGCACGTCGACACGACGAGCAGCGCGGGCTTCGACACGCTGGCCACGAACGTCCTCGCGCTCGACGTCACCTACGTCTGCTCGAACGGGGTCGTCATCTCGACCGTCCCCGACACGACGAACTGCCCGCCCGGCGTCTCGTACGTGCGCTCGGCACTGGTGTCGGTGGTCGCGCAGTCGGACGCCGAGGTACCGGGGCAGGAGCCGCAGACGTTCACGCTCAGCTCCGGAGCGACGGTTGACTGCGGCGCGGACCGCTACTGCATGGAGCTAACGCAAGAGGTTCTGCTCACGAACCTGAAGGACCGGTGAGGCGATGAACAACAACGTCAGGACATCGGGGATCGCGCTCGTCACCGCCCTGAGCGTCATGGTGGTCGTGGGGATCCTCGTGGCGGGCAGCTACCTGGTCACCCAGATGGAGCTCTCCATCACGCGCAACGACGCCACGTCCCTGCAGGCGCGCTACGTGGCGACCGCGGGTGTGGAGAAGTACAAGGCGGCGCTGTTCCAGTACTTCCGCTACGTGGAGGACTACTTCACCTCGCGCGCCAACCCGCCGCGCACGGCCTGCTACAGCCGCATGGGCGCGGGCCTCGACTGGGACCGCAACGGCACCGTCGAGACCGCCTGGAGCTCCAACCGCATCACGTTCCCGCCCGAGCCCGTTTACGACGCGGACGGCACCACGCGCATCGGCGAGTACACGGTCTCGATCATGCGCGACCCGAGCAACAACAAGGTCTACACGATCGAGGCGCGCGGGAACTCGAACGGCGCGCGCGCCACGGTGCGCTCCACCGTGCTGCTCGACAACACTGGGGTCCTCGAGCAGGCGATCTTCTCGGGCAGCGGCCAGGCGAACAAGTTCATCAACGGCGGCACCACGATCCGCGGTGGGATCTACGTGGTGGGCGACGAGACGCAGCCGGACGACACGGTCTTCCACTCGAACGGCAACTTCGCCCTGCTGAACGAGTACGACCTCACCGACACGGGCCGCTACGGCGACATGTACCTCCGCGTGACGGAGGCGAACCGGACGGCCGACGAGCTGTGCGCCAACCTGCGCGTGATGGACGGCCGCGTGGAGCTCAACGGCTCCGTGCAGCTCGGCACGCCGGACAACACGCTGCTCGGCGTCTACATCGGCGACGACATCGACAGCGACCTGATCATCAACACCACCCTGCTCACGTGCACGGAGACGAAGGGCGTCTGCGCCGACGACGGACCTTCCGCGTTCGACATCACCCGCGAGTTCGCGCCGCGTTTCCCCACCCTCGACTCGCCCCCCAACGAGGCCTCGGACTGCGACCTCTCCACGTGGCGCGCCTGCGTCCACGCCGACTCTGCGGACCACGGGCTGGTGATCAGCAGGTCCTCCGGCGTGATCGTGCCACCGGGCGCGACCTTCAGCGACTCGCCGAGCTGCAACGCGTTCATCGCCGACGGCCTCGCGACGGGCGTGCTGACCTTCGGGAACGACCCGATCAACTGCCTGGCCAGCGGCGGCGGACGGACGTTCGGCTTCAAGTACACGCCGGGCAGCATAGCCAAGCTGGAGATCTACGGGCCCATCGACTTCCGCGGCTTCAACGTCGTCATCAACAAGGACCTCGAGTACTACGCGCAGACGACCACCGGCGGCACCACCGTCAGGAACTCCGCGATCACCGTGGAGAAGGAGGGCGGCCAGGGCGGCGACCTCGACATCTACGGCAGGTTCCTCACCGGCGTCACCGGCGCTCCCGGCTTCCCCGAGCACGTGCTGGCTCTCGTGGTCGAGAACGACGTCTACCAGGGCGCGTCGCAGGTGATGGCTCCCATCTACTCGGGAGGCACCTACAGGACCGGCTCGAACAACATCCTGATCGGGTCGGTGGTCACCGACTACTTCTGCACGACCAAGGCAGGCAAGAACGACAGCAAGAACTCGTCAGACAAGTGCAACGCCGGCCAGAACTCCGAGGTCGTGTACGTGAACACGGGCAACAACAAGCCAGACATCATGCGCTACGTGGACTTCGCCGGCTTCCCCGTCTTCCAGGTGCTGTCTACCGAGGTGCGCTGAGA
>DASVDQ010000041.1 GCA_036381035.1 Trueperaceae bacterium
GCGCTGGCGCGCACCGCCGGGCGCATACTCGGCGCGGAGCTCGCGGCCCTCGGCGTGAACGTGAACCTCGCGCCGGTGCTCGACCTCGCCACTCGTCCCGCGAACCCCGTCGTCGGCCTGCGGTCCTTCGGCGACGACCCCGACCTGGTCGCCGCGCTGGGCGCCGCCATGGTCGAGGGCATGCAGGGGGCCGGCGTGCTGGCTTGCGCCAAGCACTTCCCCGGCCACGGCGACACGGACGTCGACTCGCACCACGCCGCGCCGACCGTGGACCGGACCCTGGCCGAGCTCATGGGCCTCGAGGTGCGCCCTTTCAGGTCCGCGTTCGACGCCGGGTTAGCGGCCGTGATGACGGCGCACGTGCGCTACCCGGCGCTCGAGGACGCCCCGGCCACGTTCTCGGCGGCGGTGAACCGCGGCCTGCTGCGAGAACGGCTCGGCTTCGACGGGCTGATCCTCACCGACGCCCTCGACATGCACGCCCTGAACGGCGTCCCCGGCCCGCGACGCGCGCGCCTGGCGCTCCAGGCCGGCGCCGACCTGGCCGTGCTGGGCCACCTGCCGGGCCAGGAGCGGATCGTCGCGGGGCTCGCGGGCCTGGCCTCGCCGGGGTCGCGGCGGCGGGTGGCGGCGGCGCGCGCCCGGCTGGCGGGCAGCGGACCGCAGCCGGTAGATCCCGCCCGCGACTGGGCCGAGCACGCGCTGAGGGCCAAGGAGATCGCCCGGGCCGCGGTCACCGTCGTCTCGGGCGCCGGCGAGCTGCCGCTGGCGCTGAGGCCGGACGACCGCCTCTGCGTCGTCACCGTCGCGGCCGGCGACCTCACGCCGGCCGAGACCGCCGCTGTCGGCGGCGTGACCCTGGCCGACCAGGTGGCGCGGCGTCACCCGCACCTGGCCGCCATCGGCTTCGCTCACGGCGAGCGGCGCGAGGAGGCGATCGGCCACGTGCTGGGCGCCTGCGAGGGCGCGCACACGGTGGTGCTGGCGACCGTTGACGCCGTCTCCGACCCCGCCCAGCGCCGCCTCTTCGACGCCTTGCGGGAGCGCGGCCACCGCCCCGTGGTGCTGGCGCTGCGCAGCCCGCTGGACGGCCTGGCCCTCGAGGGCGCCAGGGCCGCCCTGTGCTGCTACGGACGCCGGGCGGACCAGACGGAGGCGGCCGTCGCCGTGCTGTTCGGCGAGGCCGAGGCCAAGGGCACGCTGCCCATCGGGAGGAGGGCGCAGCCGCCGGCCGTCGGGGTGCACCCGTGAGGGAGGCGGGCTCGCGCGTCCTCGCCCTGCTCGCGCTGACGCTCGCCGGCGCCGCCGCCGCGCAGGGCTCCTGGTGCGTGGCGGTCTGGTACCCGTCCTCCGAGCACCCCGGCGGCGCCGACTCGATCGCGGCGAACCTCGACGTCATCGACGTCGTGCACCCGTTCTGGTTCACGCCCGACGCGAACGGCGCCCTGCTCGACCAGGGCGGCGCGGGCGCCGACGCGCAGGTGCGCGCCTGGCGGGAGGCCGGCCTGCTCGTGGTCCCCAGCGTCTTCAGCGGTCACTGGGGCTTCCTCGACGCCGAACGGCGCCCGGCGCACGTGGACGCGATCGTCGACCTGGTGCTGCGGCGCGGGTTCGACGGCATCGACGTGGACTACGAGGGGTTCCCCCTCACGACCCGCGAGGCGTTCGCGTCGTTCGTCGAGGAGCTGGCGGAGGCCCTGCACGACCACGGCAGGCTGCTGTCGGTGACGGTCCACGCCAAGACCGAGGACGCCCCGCCGTTCGAGGGCGCGGCCGCGCAGGACTGGGATAGGCTGGCTGCCGCCGCCGACGCGCTCAACCTCATGACCTACGACTTCACGAACCGCGACGAGCCGCCCGGACCCGTGGCCGACCGCGCCTGGGTGGGAGACGTCGTGGCGTACGCCACCACCGTGACCGAGGGCGCGAGGCTCCGCGTGGGGCTGCCCTTCTACGGCTACACGTGGACGCGGGCCCGCCCGCCGGCGCGCGCCACCACCTGGGAGGCGACGGACAGGACCGTGCGGCAGTTCGGCCTCGAGCCCGTGCGCGACGAGGCCAGCGGCGAGCTGGTCGTCGACCTCGACGTGCGGGGCCTCCCGCGGCAGGTGACCTACGTGAGCGACGCCGTCACCACCGCCGCCCGCCTGGAGGCGCTGCGCGGCCGCGGGGTGGGCGGCGTGGCGATCTGGGGCCTGGGCGGGGAGGACCCCGCCAACTGGGACGCGCTCAGGGAGGCGCGTCCGGCGCCGTGCGCGGCGCGGCGGGCGGCCGGTCGGTGAGCCGAGCCCTCGACAGGCCCGCCACCCAGGAGGGGCTCAGGCGCCACAACCGCAGGGCCGTGCTGAGGGCCCTCTACCGCGGCGAGGCGCGCTCGCGCAGCGAGCTCGCGCTGGTGACGGGCCTCACCAAGCCGACCGTCTCGACGCTCGTGGCGGAGCTGATCGCCGAGGGGCTGGTGAGCGAGCAGGGCTTGGGCCAGTCTTCGGGCAGCGGCGGCAAGCGGCCCACCCTCCTGCGCTTCGAGACCGGCGCGCGGCAGGTCGTGGGCGTGAGCGTGGGGGAGGGTCGGGCGCTGGGCGTGCTCTCCGACCTCGCCGGCGAGGTGAGCGCCATGCACGTCAGCCACCTGGGCGACGAGCCGTCCGCGGCCGTGCTGGAGGTCGTGGCCGGCCTGAGGGCGCAGCTCGACGCACCCCTCGCCAGCGTGGGCGTCGGTCTGCCGGGGGCGCAGGACGGGGAGAGCCTGCGGGGCCTCGAGGCGCGCGTGGGCGTGCCGGTGCACGTGGCCGGACGCGCGGAGCTGGGCGCCCTGGGCCAGCTCGCCTTCGGTGGCGGCAGCGAGGGGACGCTCGTGAGCCTCGTCGTCGACGACGGCGTCGAGGTGGGCGTGTGCCTGGCCGGCGGAGCCGTCCACTACGGCAGCGACCTGAGCGCGCTGGCGCCGCGGCTCGACTGGCGGGCCGTGGAGGACGACCTGCGCGCGGTGCTGCGGGATGTGTCCGTGACCGGCGCGGGAGGGGCCTCCGGGCCCCCGGGCGACGCCTCGGCCCAGGTCGGGTCGGCGTCGCTCCGGCCCGGTTCGCTGTGCCTGGCCCTCCGCGCGGCCGCCGCGCGCGGCGACCCCGCCGCCGAGAGCGCCCGCGATGGGCTGGCGGAGCGCCTGTCCCAGGTCCTCGCCTGGGTCGTGGCCGCGCTGCGGCCCGACCAGGTGGCGCTGGGTGGCCCCCTCGCCGAGCTGGGGGAGCCGTTCCTCGAGCTCCTCAGGAGCCGCCTCGCCGCGCGCCTGCCCGCATGGCAGCTCGCGGACCTGCACCTGACCCTCGTCTACACGCAGCAGGTCTCGGCCATGGGGGCCGTGGCGCTGGCCGTGCAGCGCGAGCTGGAGCTGCTGTTCGGATGAGGGTCCTCGTCTTCACGAACGACGCCGGGGCCGTGTTCCAGAGCGCCGTGATCCGCGGCGCGACGGCGGTGCTCGACGCGGCCGGCCGGCGGGTGGAGGTCGTGGAGGTGGGTCCGCAGGCGCCGGCGTCGGCGCTGCCGCGCGGCGTGGGCGCGGCCGACGGCGCCCTCGTGCTGGCCTCTGCCCTCTCCGAGCCGGCCCTGCGGGAGCTGTGGCGGTCCGCCGGGGCCGTCACGCTGGTGAGCCACCTGGCGAGCGAGGCCCGCGTGCCGGCCGTGCTGCACGACAACGCTCAGGGCATGCGGCAGCTCGTCGAGCACCTGGTGGCCTGCGGCCGGCGGTCGTTCGTCTACGTGCGCGGCGACGTCACGCAGGTCGACGGACGCCAGCGGGAGGAGGCCTTCCGCGAGGAGGTCCTGAGGCACGGGCTCGAGGTCGGCGAGGACGACCTCCTCGAGGGCGGCTTCGTGCCCGAGGTGGCGCGCGCCTCGGTGGCCCGGCTGGCCCGCGCGCGCGACGACTTCGACGCCGTGGTGGCCGCCGACTACCTCATGGCCATCGCCGCGGTCGAGGAGCTGAGGTCAGCGGGCGTGTCGGTGCCGGGCCGGGTCTCCGTGGTCGGCTTCGGCGACGGGCCCGAGGCGTCCACGGCGGGGCTGACGGTGGTGGCCGCGGACGTCGAGGAGCTCGGGCGGCGCGCGGCCAGGCAGCTCGTCGCGCAGCTCGAGGGCGGGCGCTTGACCGGCTACACGCTGCTGAGCACGCGCCTGGTGGTGCGCGCGACCAGCGCTCCCTGAACGCTCACACTGCGGTATCGCCTGCCCCTCACGCGGCGGGCGCGTCCGGGCAGGACTTCGCCGCGGTGAACGCCGCCGGACCGGCCGCGCACTGCGCGGGCGCGGCGGGCCGCCGCGGCCCCCTCGCGTGCCCGACGCTATAGTTGCCCTACCACACGAGGCGCGCCCTCCCACGCGCCAGCGCGCGGCCCGCTTGCCTCCGAGGGCGGGCGGCGCAGGAGGGTGGGAAGATGCAGCAGGTCACCGGTTACGTCCTCGTCGTCGTGGGCCTCGTGCTCTGCCTGGCGCAGGCGCTCGCCATGCTGCGCGGTCTGCTCGCGCCGGAGCCGACCCCGCAGCGCGACGTGGCCGAGGTGAAGATCGTCGACCTCGTCAAGCTGCTCGTCGACAAGGTGCCCGTGGCGGCCGTGGGGGTGCTGTTCGTCTGGCTGGGCTCCGCGGTCCTCGGCTGGCTGGGCTAGACCGAGCCCTCACGTCGGCACGCGCGCTCCGCCTCGGGTGAGCTGGCCGAGCCCTTCCTGGGGGTGACCGACGGCTTCGTGCGCGTGTACGGCCGCTGACGGGAGCTGGTAGCGGCGGCCTCGCCGGTGATACGGCAGCCCCGTGACGCTCGCCGGAAGCTGGGAACGTGGCGAGCTCGCCGCCTGGTAGGGGAGGCCGGAGGCGGCGAGCTCTCGAGTCGCCGGCATGCCCTGGGGCCGCCTGGGTAGCCGGCTGGGGAGATGTCTCCTCGTGCCCCCCTGGGAGATGTCTCCGCGTACCCCCGATCAGTGATACGCGGGCGGCTCGCGATCGGATGCGGGCGCTACCCCTCCGGCTCCCGAAGTGCGGATGGGTCGTGGGAACCGCCTCCTGCGAGCCCGCACCCGAGACAGGGCCTAGGGTGTCGCCACCTCCACGGTCACGCCCTCGCCGCGCTGGCGCGTCGCCGACACGCTGACGACCCGGTAGGCGTCGCCGGGTCGGCCGCGCGGGTCGACGAACTCGGGCCGGTCGAGCAGGTCGCTCACCTCGACCCAGCTCCCCGAAAGCAGGCGCGACACCACCCAGGTCGTGCCCGGCGCGCCGGGCTCCCAGGTGAGGCGCACCCCGCCGTCCTCGAGCAGCTCGGCCGTGAGGCCCGCGACCGGGGCCGGGGCGTCGAGGCTCCAGGCCGCCGCGGTGCGCACCTCGCTGAGGTCCGACTCGTTGCCGGCGGCGTCCACGGCCTGCAGGGCGTAGTCGAAGGCCACGCCGGCTGGGGCCTCGCGGTCCTCGAAGCTCGTGACCGACGGATCGAGCTCGTCCGCGATGACCGCGAACTCGCCCTCGCCCGCCGGTGAGCGCAGCACGCGCACGAACGCGACGTCGGCGTCGAGGTCCCTGACCCAGGCGAGCGACACGACCTCCTCGCCCCCTGTCGCGCTGGCCCACAGCGGCGCTGACGGCGGCGTGAGGTCGAGGACGCGGCCTGTCGCCTCGTCCGAGAGCGCCCCGGCGACGTCGCTGGTGTTCACGGCCCTGACGCGGAAGGCGACGTCGAAGAGCGTGTTGGCTGGCACCGGCACCTCGAGGGTCGTGTCCCGGGTCTCGCCCACCAGCGTCATGGCGTCGAACGGCGTGCCGGGCCGGCCCGCGTAGACCTGGTAGCGGCCCACGTCCTCGTCCAGGGGCGGCCGCCAGCTCACGACCAGCGACGCCTCGCGGGCCTCCACGACCAACCGCGTCGGCGCGCCGGGCGGGTTCGGGTTGACCGCCCGCTGCGCCCAGACGGGCCCCACGACGCCGCTGCCGTCCTCGGCGTACGCGGCCACGTAGTAGTAGTAGTCGGTCCCGCCCAGGAGGCCCTCGTCGGTCCAGCTCCGCTCCTGCGCGGCCAGGAGCGGCGAGACGGGCACGGGGTCGGCGGTGGGAGAGAGCGCGCGGAGGACCCTGAACCAGGCCACGTCGTCGCTGGGCGCGATGTCCCAGTGCAGGGTGATGGCCCTGTCGCCCACGTCGGCGCTCGTGACCTGCGGCTGCGGGAGGGCCCGCGCGATCGGCACCTGCACGGTGACGGCGGCGGACGGCGGCGTGAGGCGGCCGAAGAGGTCCCGGCCCACGACGCGGTAGGTGACGGTCTCGCCGGGCGTCCTGCCCTCGTCGGCGATCCAGAAGGGCGCGTCCTCCTCCGGCGTGTCGCCGGGGATGGGCAGCGGCGTCCACTCCTCGCCGAGGGGCCGCGCCGTGCCGTCGGGGCCGACGACCTCGGCCCGGTAGGCGACCACCAGCTCGCTGTCGTCGGGGCGGTCCCAGATGAGGCCCACGGAGCCGCCCTGCACGGTGGCCCTCAGCCCGGTCGGGGCGCCGAGGGGCGGCGTGGAGCCGACCGTGACCGTCGCCTCGCCCACCGGGTCGCCTGCCGCGGTGCGCACCACGTAGCGCAGGCGCTGCCCGACCTCGACGTCGTCGTCGCGGTAGAGGATCCCCAGCGTCTCGGAGAGGTCGGGGTCCACCGCCGCACGCACCGTGAAGAGGGCGCGGGCCAGCTCGAAGCCCACGTCGTCCGCGGCGGCAGTAGCCGCGGACGGGTCGTAGACGGCCAGGGCGGCCTCGTACGTCTGCTGGTCGACGAGAGAACGCTCCGGCGGCAGCGGCGACGGCACCTCCCACGTCGCCTCCGTCCCGTCCGCACCGAAGCGGGTGACGACGAAGCCGCCTTCCGGGAAGACGTCGCCGGGCAGGTACCAGCGCAGGGACACCCTGGCGCCCTCGCTGACCGCCGCCACGCCCTCCATGACGCGGTCGTCCGCGGGCTGGGCGGCGGCGACGGCGAGGCCCAGGAGCGCGAGGAGCGCGACGCCCAGGCGCGCCGCCGCGCGGCCGGCAGGGGCCTGCGCGAGGCGCGAGCTCGTCGAAAGTTCTTGCCGTGTCACGCGGTCGCTCGTCATCAGTTGAGCGTCACCCCCACGTTCTCGATCGTGACGTCGATGTCGGGCACGACCGGCAGCTTGATCTTCACCTCGAAGTCACCTCTGAACTCGGTGGGGTTCGGCGCCTGGATCCGGCCGACGGCCCGTATCGACGCGCCCAGGCTCTCGCTCTCGCCGCAGATGCTGCCGCCCGCCTCGGCCCAGCCGTAGGCGGTGATCTCGGCCGAGAACTGGAAGGCCGGCACCATCTGGATGCCCAGGGCGCCGCCGTAGCCGAAGCCCGCCGAGGCCCACACGCTCCAGTCGCACACCAGGGCCGAGCCGCTGTCCGAGTAGTCCCAGCGGAAGCCGGTCTGGGCGCCCACCCAGAAGCCGCCGGCGGGTAGGGCGACGTTGGGGTCGAGGATCCCTGGCTTGCGGATGTAGCCGGTCACCAGGTAGCCCTGGACGTAGCTCGGGATCACGTAGCCGTAGAGGGGAGCGGTCTTGCGCCCGAGCGCGAAGTAGTACTCGGCGTCGGCCCACGACGCCTTGAACTCGATCGTCCCGTCGAACTGCGCCAGCAGGATGCCGGCCTCCCTGATCTCGGCCGGGCTGAGCCCCGAGCAGTCGATGCCCTCCACGGCGTAGGACTGCGGGCCCGCGCAGAGCGAGCCGGTGATGCCGCTGGAGTTGACCACGAGCCGGCCGGCGATCTGCTCCGGCACCGACGTGCGCTGGCGGTAGCCCTCGTCGAGGCTCTTGCCGATCCAGCCCCGGCCGGCGAGCTGCAGGTCGCCGCCCTTGCCCAGGTTCACGACGAGGTTCGCGTCGAGGTGCCAGATCTTGCCGTAGAGGGGCGGTGCCGCCCCGCCCTGCACCGGCGAGCCGATCAGCGTGCCGGCCAGGAACGAGATGGGCAGGTCCGGGTCGTAACACTCGAGCGCGTGCGTGGAGATGCTGGGCAGCACCGCCGCGGCCACGTCGCCGTCGTCGACGCGGCAGTCGCCGCCGCCCACGTCGATGCGCAGGTGCGAGGCGATGCCGCCGCGGAACGCGTAGAACGCCAGCACGTCGACGCCCTGGACGTTCACGTTGATGGGCCGGGCCATGTTGGCCAGGTCGACCCCGGCGGAGACGAACCAGAACGGGTCGGGCAGCGGGCCGCCGGTGTCGACGATCCCGAAGAGGCCCAGCGCCTCGACGCTGACGAGGTCGGGGAGCGTGAGGCTGCCGCCGCCGGTGAAGGAGAGCGCCAGCCGCTGGGTGTCGATCACGCCGCCCACGACCAGGGAGAACGTCACCGGGGACTCCTCGAACCCCCCGAACTTCACGCCCACGCCCTCGAACGCCCAGCGCGTCTCCTGGCCGCCCTGGTGGTAGAACCACGACGGCGCGGCCTTCGCCTCCAGCACGTCCGCCAGCCGCAGCTCGCCCCGCAGGCCGATCGCGTACTGGCCGCCCTCGCGCTTCACGCCGATCTCGGCGCCGGCGCCCAGGTAGGGGAAGCCGTACATGTTCAGCGTCGGCGCCTTCGCGAGCGTGCGCCACTGGCTGCCGCCCAGGTCGACGCTGCCGTCGGGGTGGAGCGTGAGGTCCTTGAGGAGGAGCTGCAGCTGGAACACGTTGAGCAGCGTCTCGGCGGTGGAGACGGCGTCGTCGTAGGTCCGCGCGAGGTCCCGCTCGGCGTCGGTGAGGCCCGGCAGGCCCCCGATCAGGGCCTCGCCCGTGCTGGAGTCGATGGTGTTGGGGTCCGCCGCGAGGTCGCCGTCGAGCGCCCACACGGCGCTCGGGAAGCGCAGCCCCAGGCGGAGGTTGGGCTCGTTGACGAAGACGCCCAGCCCGCCCACGACGGCGGTGCTGCCGTAGCTGTGCGCCACCGGGGCGATGGTGATGGGGAGCCACTGCGGTCCGGTGGGCCTGTACGCGGGCTGGAAGCCCACGGGCACGTCCTCGCCGAAGAACGGCAGGTACACCATCCCGTGCGGACGGGTGAAGCGGACGACCTGGTCGTCCACGACGAGCAGCTCGAGGCCCGTGACGTCGGTGAACGTCCAGCCGCCGAGCTCGAGACGGCCGTTCTCGTCGCCCAGCTCGCCGGTCAGGTAGGCGGTGGCGCCCGCCGACGTCCAGGCGAGGTCGCCGGTGAAGGTCGCGCCGGACCCCACGGTGCCGCTGTCGGACAGCGTGAACTCGGCGTCGTGGTAGAGCACGCCCACCCAGCTGCCGCCGGCGCCGGCGGGGTTCGGCCGTCCCACCTCCTCGTAGCCGCGGTAGGCGTGCGCCAGCGCCGTCCCGCCGTCCTCCCGCATGAGGTTGTAGTCGCTGGCCGTGCTGAGGTCGACCATGGCCCCCCGCTCGCCCACGCGGAACCGCCACGGCGAGGTGCCCACCTGCGCGCCCGGCCCGCGGTCGGTGATCGTGACCATGAAGCCCTCGGTGGGCGAGCCGGTGGGCATGAGCACCTGCGCGAACTGCTGGCTCTCGCCCGTGGGCAGCGCGATCACGCCGGAGAGGCTCGGCATCTCGCCGTAGGGCTTGAGGACGATGTCGGTGAACGTCAGGCTCGCGCCCTCCAGCGCCAGCGGGAGGTCCGCCTGCAGCGAGTCGGCGACCAGGTTCGCGTTGCCCTCCATGACCGTGGAGCCCAGCAGGCGCAGGTGCTCGAACCGCACCGGTATGGGGTCCTGCAGCCTGCCGCCGACCACGAAGTTCACGAGCTCGCCCTCGCCGGTGACGTCCTCGGGCGAGAACGGCGGCACGAAGGTGCCGTCCTCCTGGAACCCGCTGCCCGGCACCGGCTCGAGGCGCGTGATCCGCACCTGCCAGCCGTCGGTCAGGTAGAAGTTCACGACGCTCGGCGGGAGCTGGAGGCGCGTCTGTCCGACGAAGCTCTCCGAGCCGAACGCCTGCACGTAGAGGTACGCCTCCACCAGCGGCTCCTCGACGACGATGTCGGCCTCGCCGTTCTCGTCCGTCTCGGCCTCGTAGCGGCGCCCGTCGTTGAACGTGACCACGTGCACGTGGTTGGGCGTCGCGCCCCTCACGTGCATGGTGACCTCGCCGGTCTGCAGGTAGCCCTGCAGGTCGTAGCTGTAGCCGAGCTTCCCGGCGAACGTGATGCCGCTGGGCGTGACGGTGGCGACGGGCTGCGAGTCGAGGCCCGCGATGTCCACGTACAGCGACGCGGGCAGGCCGCCGGGGAAGGCGTGCTCGAAGGTCAGCTCGCCGTCGACTGGGCCCTCGAACCGCTCCACCCTGTCGTCTGGCAGCTCCAGCCGGTACGGGAGGCCGGGCATGAGCTCGGTCGCGTGCACCGGCGTCGGCACCAGGTAGGGCACCACGGGGTCGTCGAGGGCGAGGGCGCCGGTGGGGGTCACCGCGGTGAAGCTCACGCTGGTCCGCAGCTCGGGCGTGCCGAGGACCTGGAACTGGTTCGGGTAGCGCGCGTAGAGGTCGAGGGTCACGTCGGGGCCGAAGAGCTCGACGGGCAGCTCGACGCGCCAGACGCCGGGCTCGGGCAGCTCGCCCACCTCGCCGCTGTCGAGGCGGTAGGGGGCGTCGACCTCGCCGTTCACCACTAGGTCGTACCCGTAGGCGGGCTCGAGGCCCGAGGCCACGACGGTGACGACCTCGCCGGCGAGCACCTGGTCGTAGACGTGCTCGATGTCCAGCGCTTCGTTCCCGCGCGGCCAGGCGACGCTCACCGACGCGGTCGCGCGCAGCTCCTCACGGAAACCGCCGCCGGTGGCGTTCACGTGCGCCTGCAGCTCGAAGGTGAACTCGCCCTCCTGGAAGGCCTCGATCGTGCCGGTCGCGGTGTCGGGTCCGTCGGGGCTCAGGAGGACCATGCCGAGCTGCGGGCTGTAGCCCACGTAGCTCAGGCCCGGCAGCAGGCCGGAGGCGGTGACCGTCACGTCGAAGCGCGCCTCGTCGGGGACGGGCGTGGCCGTCACCGCCAGCTCCTCGGTCGGCAGGGGCAGCTCGGCGATGACCGTGCGGTTGTCGAGCTGCACGTCTTGACCGGGCTCGGCCAGGCGCAGCGTGACCGCGAAGCGGTCCTTGGGCAGCTCGTAGACGTGCTCGGACGCCACCGTTCCCGCGGCGTCGGCGGTGAGCAGGTCGAACAAGCCGTCGCCGTAGTCGATGCGGTATGTGAGCCCCGGCGCCAGGCCCGAGGCCGAGATCGGCGTCGGCTCGAACAGGGTGACGACGCCGGGCAGGTCGAGGAAGCCGTAGGCGCCCACGGTCGTGGAGGCCTGCGCCAGCAGCTCGTCGCCGGGCAGGCGGCGCAGGCGCACGGTGATCGTGCCCGCCACCGCGTAGGTGTGCGTGTACTCGCCGTCCTCCTGGACGACCTCCACGCTGCCGTCGCCCCAGTCGAGCCTCGCGCCGTCGGGGGCGTTCCCGGCCAGGCCCTCGATCAACAGCCCGACAGGCTGGCCGACCTCGCCCGTGGGGTCCAGGTCGAAGGTGAGGGCGCCGGGCGTGACGCTCACGACGGCGGTGGCGATGGGGTCGCCGCCGAAGTCGAGCAGCCTGACCGTGTAGACGCCCGTGGCGGCGTACGCGTGCTCGAACTCCTCCACCGGGTCGCCGGCGAGGACGTCGAGCGCGCCGTCGCCCCAGTCGAGGCGCCCGCCCTCCGGCCCGCTGGTGACCGTGGCCGTGACGGTCTCGCCCACGACCACGGTCGTGGGGCTCACGTCGAGTGTCGCGCCCGGCGTCACGACGATGACGTCCGCGTCGATCTCGTGGGTCTCGGGGACCGTGAAGTCGAAGAGCGTCAGGCGCACCGTCTTGGCCCCGGTGGTGGCGTAGACGTGGTCGAAGGTCTGCACGGCCGCGCCGAAGCGGTCCACGTTGTCCGTGGCCCCGTCGCCCCACTCCACAGTGAGGTCGAAGTCCATGCCGGGCGGTATGTGCACCTCGACGCTCGCCGCCTCCCCGAGGGTCACCTCCGGCGTGAGGACCACGAGGTCGGCGTCGGGCAGCCCGGACTGGGCGGCGGCGAGGCCCATGAGCGCGGCCAGTGCCAGGGCGGTCAGGAGGCGCGTGAGCGCTCGCCTGCTCCTCGGCGGGGTCGCGCTGCTGCGCCCTGGCGGGGTGGCGCCACTGCGCTCTGGCGGCTTCGCGGCGCTCCACCATGGCGGGTTCGCGCCGCTGCGCTCGCGTCGCGCCCGGGGTCCCCCCGGCCCGGCGCTTCCCCCCGCGCCGACGGACCGCTCGCTGGCTCTTGAGGGTACGTGCGCGTGTCGTTCCATCATCTCTCCCCGAAGCCGTACCTGATGCCGAGGTCGAGGCTGGCGGCCGAGGTGCCGCCCGCCGTGGTGCGCCCTTCCAAGCCGAGCTGCAGGCCGAGGCTCGCGTCCTCGCGCCTGATCACGTCGACGGCCGTGACGACGCCGCCCGAGAGGCTCAGCGCGTTCGCGTAGCTCAGCTCGGCGTCCACGTCCACCGTCACGCGGTCGAGGTCGAGGCTGAGCGAGCTGTTGAGGGCCGCCGACAGCTGCTGCTGGTAGCGCAGGCTGGCCGCCAGCGACCCCGACACGGGCCCGAAGTCGGCGGCCACCGCGGCGAGGCTCGCCGTGAGGTCGGGGCGCAGCTCGCCGTCCGACCGCCAGATGACGCCGCCTTCCACGCTGCCCTTCACCGTGAGGCCGGTCGCCTGGAAGCGCGCCGAGAAGCGTCCGCGGGCGCCGTGCCCGCTGCCGGCGGGGTCGAGCTCGCCGCGGTAGCTGGCGCCGACGTCGAAGTGGGAGCCGAGGGGCAGGTCGAAGCCGACGCCCCAGCGGTAGGAGGTGCTGCCGTCCTGGGCGCGGCTCCTGTCGGCCTCGGCGGTGAGGGAGACGGGGTCCAGGCGCCTGGTCGTGACGCTGAGGGACTGCGAGTCGGCCGTGCCCGTCGACCTGAGGTCCCA
>DASVDQ010000042.1 GCA_036381035.1 Trueperaceae bacterium
GTCCGAGGACCAAGGCTCGCACAGCGATCACATAATCGCCTACGAGCACGGCACGATCGAGATGACTTACGAGTTTCTTCACCGCCTCCTCGCCGTGATCGAGCGCAACCCGGATGACCTTCAGCGGCGACTTGGGATCAAACTACTGATCGTGTCGCTCGACGAGGAATCCGCCGCCCGCCGGGGCGAGGGAGGTGGGGAGTGATGGCTGACCGCTACGAGAAGATTCGGAAGGCGTTGACGATGGGGCCGACAGCGGGGCCGTGGCGCTGCGAGCACGAGACCGGAGGAGGTCATGACTGCTGGATGATCTATTCCGGCGACTGGCCAAAATCCGGCGGCATCGTTGGCTATTACACGCACACTGGGCCGCGACACATCCCGCATGTCAGGCCCAACATCGAAGCGGTGGCCATTGCCCACCACATCGCCGCATGCGACCCCGATACTATCCGCATGCTGTTGGAGGAGCGGGACGCACTGGCGGCAGAGTTAGAGGCGATTCGCGCCACCCACCCCACCGACAGGAGCGAGAGCGATGGCGCCTGAACCCTGCCTGGCCGTGCCCTGCCCGCTCTGCCACGCCCCGGCCGGCGAGCCGTGCCACGAGATTGCGCGGGAGCACCGCCCGAGGCAGCCGCACGGCCGGCGGGTTTGGCGGTACGAGTGCGAGCGGCGGGAGCAGCCGGCGCAGGCAGACCTATTCATGGAGGTGCGATGATGGCGACCGACACGAGACAGCGCGATCCAGACCGGATCTACCTGGAGCCGCCGCCGTACAGCCCGGAAGGGCGGCTCTGGTGCGATGATGATGTGTGGCCGCTCCCGGACACTGACGGTAGCGATGGCGGCGTCGAGTATGTGCGGGCCGACCTGCACGCCGCCGAAATCGCCCGCCTGGAGCGCGAGCTGTCCGAGGCGCGGGAGCGGGAGCGGCGCCTGTGCCGTGCGCTGGGCGACCTGATCGGCCTGGCGGAGGCGGCGATGCGCGAGGCCGACGACTGCGGCGGCGAGTACGACGTGGACGGCGAGCTGTCCGACGCCCGCGCCTTGCTCGCCGAGGTCGAGCCGCTGCACCCGGACCTGTGGGATGCGGAGGACGCGCGGTGATGCGGGCGCTGCTTTGGTGGCTCTGGCGTCGGCGCGAGGATCCGCCGGCGCACCCGGTGCGGATGGCGCAGCCGGATGAGGGGGTGTGTCTGTGATGCACGGCGGGGGCGCCGTCAGGACGCCCCCGTGTGCTCTCGCTCGAGATCCCGCATCGCCCGCCAGAGGTACGGCGGCGGGTCGCGGTGGTGTGGACTGTCGCGCGGCTGCTCCCAGTGCCACACGGTCTGCTTCGACACGTCCAGGGCGCGCCCCAGCCCCTCTAGGGAGAGACCGAGGCGTGTCCTGGCCTGTCGGATGGCTTCGGGGGTCACACCCGCTCCTCGACGTAGGCGGGCGGGCTCATCCGGTACCCGTTCGCGTCCAGGCGCTCGATCGTCGCGCGCCCGTCCGACAGCGCGCCCAGCACGTATTCGGCGTCCTCGTCCTCGTCCAGTGCGTCCAGCAGGTTGTCCACGGTCCAGGTCGTGCCGCCGTCACTCAGGTGCATCGTACCGGGGAGTCGCGCCAGGACGCCTCGGAGCGTGCGCGGCTGGTCGTCCTGCATGTCCGGGTCGTGCCAGTCGCCGATCTCGATGCGGCCGTAGGAGAGATCGACGCCCGCGCGCTCCGCCTCCGCCCGCGCCTCCGCCAGCAGCGCCTCTTCAGAGAGGGTCGAGTGCTCAGGCGCGGTCAGGACCAGCTCGCCACCCTGCCCATCCGTCCAGTATGCTGCCCGATACGTGCGTGCCATCTCCGCCTCCGTGGTGTGTGGTGGATCAGTAGCCCATCGCGCAGTCGCGGCACAGCCAGCCGCGAGGGGTGCGCATCGCCGGCACGTCGTCGCCGCACATGCTGCAGCCGATGCGCGTGACGGGCCCCTTGCGCTCATCCTTCG
>DASVDQ010000043.1 GCA_036381035.1 Trueperaceae bacterium
TACCTGAGCCTCGCCGACAGCGAGCGCAGCCGCTTCGACGGCCTGAGCCTGGGCGACTTCTCCGGCACCGAGCGGCGCGACGCGTTCCCCGTCCCCGCGGCTGAGCAGCTGCTCCGGCCGTGGATCACCAGCGTGGCGGTGGCCTCGTGACCAACTGCGTCGTCACCGTCTACAAGGACGTGGACGTGCTCGACCACGGGCACCGTGGCGACACGCCGCCGCAGGCGACCGTCCTCTACGCCGGGCCCGCCTACCTCTCCGCCCCGACCCGGTCCTGGGAGCGGCAGGCGGCGCTCGAGGGCGTCATCACCGGCAACCTGCACGTTCACACGACCGGGGGACTCCAGACCGCCACCCGCGTCTCGATCGCGCAGCACGCGAGCGCGGGTGAGTACCAGGTGCTCGCCGCCGCCGTCACCTCGAGCGAGTGGCGCCTCGCGCTCGGGCGGAGACCCTGATGGCCGGCGTCTCCCGCCAGGTCATCCAGGAGCTGCGCAGGCGGCACCAGGCGGGCCTGCACGCCGTCGCGGTCGAGCTCACCAACCGCGCCAAGGTCGAAGCGACCAGGCATACGGACAACGGCACGCGCCGCAACAGCATCACGCAGACCAAGGAGAGCGACGGCCGCACGGTGCTGTGGGGCATCCCGATCGGCGCCGCGCCGCACGCCCCGCACCTCGAGCTCGGCTTCAAGCCGCACTGGGTGCCAGCCAAGCACATCGGCCTGTGGATGCAACGTCACGGCGCCGGCATCCTCCGCCACGGCAGGCAGGTGCGAGGCAAGGTCGTGCACGGCCAGGCGCGCCGCAAGGTGAACCTCCGCGCGCGCGGCACCAGCGTCGCGTCCGGCCTGTACGTCGGCGGGCCTGGTAGCAGCCTGCAGTCCGCACCCGGCGGCGCCACGGGCCGCGTCTACCGCGGGCGCCGCATGGTCACCCGGCACTGGCACACGAAGGGCGGCCGCTCCAACCTCCTGCGCGCCGGCACCGTCGGGCACCCCATCCTGCAGCCGGTCGGCGACAAGGCGCACACCGTCCCCATGGACGTCTTCCTCCGGGGGTACCTGAGTGGCCGGTGACCGCGCGAACGTCCTCCGCAGCGTGCACCAGCTCCTCGAGAAGCACGCCGGCCTGGTCGCAGCGCTCGGCCACACGCCGGGCGCGCAGACGGTCGAGGCGGGCGCGCGGATCGTCGGCGACGACGTCCG
>DASVDQ010000044.1 GCA_036381035.1 Trueperaceae bacterium
CCGCCTGCAGCACCTCGCGCATGCCCACGGGATGCCCGCGGTTGGCCGCGAGGAAGGCGGCGTTCAAGGCCGCGTTCTGGATGTTGGCTCCCGTGAGGTTGATGCGGGCGAGGCGGTCGAGGTCGAGTCCCTCGGTGGGCGTGGCGACGGGGAACGCGTGTTCCCACATGCGCCTGCGGTCGGCCGCCTTGGGGAACGGGAAGTCCACGACGAAGCGCATGCGCCGCAGGAAGGCGCTGTCGATGGCGCTCTTCATGTTGGTGGCTAAGATCGCCAGGCCGCCGAAGCCCTCCATGCGCTGCAGCAGGTAGTTGATCTCGATGTTGGCGTAGCGGTCGTGAGCGTCCTTGATCTCGGAGCGCTTGCCGAAGAGCGCGTCGGCCTCGTCGAAGAACAGGATGACCGCGCCGTTCTCGGCCGCGTCGAAGAGCCGACGCAGGTTCTTCTCGGTCTCGCCTATGTACTTGTCGACGACGCTCGAGAGGTCGATGCGGTAGAGGTCGAGCTCGAGGTCGTTGGCGATGACCTCGGCCGCCATCGTCTTCCCGGTACCGCTCTCGCCCGTGAACATCGCCGAGATGCCCAGGCCGCGGTTCATGTCGGTCGCGAACCCCCACCGCTCGTAGACCTGATGCCGTTGCCGCACCTGCGCTGCGATCTCGTGCAGCAACGAGAACTGCTCGACGGGGAGCACCAGCCGGTCCCAGGTGGCCTTGGCGTCGACCCTCTGGGCCAGGCTGTCGAGCCGCGGACGCGACGTCCGCCGGCAGGCGTCCCACAGCCGATGCTGCAGCGGTGCGGGGTCGGGGTTCTCCAGCTCCTGCTGCGCGATGCGGTGGATGGCTGTGACGTCGAGGTCGAACTGGGCGGCGAGCCGCTCGGGCGAGGTGAAGGCCTCGTCCCGCAGCAGGTCCTGCCACAGGGTGAGCTGCTCGGCCGGAGTCGGTCGGCCTACATCGAGCACGTGGGAGGGCCGGTTCAGCGCGGTCGACACGTCGCGCGTCGCGAGGAAGACGATGCCGTCGGAGCGGGAGAGGAAGCGCAGCAGCGTCGACTGGGCGGGGGAGCTCGCGTCCAGCTCGAGCGCCTCCAGGTACAGGGAGGCCGGGCCGAGCAGGTTCTCGCGGTGCCAGAGGCGCGCTAGGCTCTCCAGGTCACCCCCCTGCCCGGGGACGTTCTCGACGGGCAGGTGGTACAGGGGCAGGCCGAGGGCGTGCGCCGTCGACTGGGCGACCAACCTGAGGCTGTCGCGGTCGGTGCCGACGAGCTGCAGGACCGGCCAGGGGCGGTCGTGGTTGCGCCGCAGGTGGCCGACCGCCATGTCGACGACCTCGCGTTGCGAGAGCGGGAGCTCGAGGGTCGGCGGGTCGTCGAGCGCCTGCAGCAGGGGCCCGATGCGGTCGTCGAGGAAGGTGAGGCCCTTGAGGGCGCTGACGATGCGCTCGTCGGCGCGTAGCGGGCTGGTCGTCAGAGGCTGCGAGGCGGGCTGGTGGACCTCGACCAGGTGCCAGTAGCGCAGCGGGCGCTCGGGCGACAGCACGTCCCACGCGGGGTCGTCGAAGAGGGCGAGCGCCAACGCGAACGTGGGGTAGGGCTGGCCGTGGGCCGCTCGGCACAGCTCCGGCGTGCGCGTGTCCAGTTCCATCGCGGCGCACAGCAGGAGAACCTGGCGCTCGAAGGTCGAGAGGCCGAGCCTGTCGCCGATCAGCCTCAGCGCCGGCGGCGGCTGGAGGCTGCGCTCGGCCTCCTCCATCGCCTCGGCCGCGGCTGCGACCTCGTCCTTGGCCCTGCTCGTGCTGGGCGGCAGGGCGAGGACGGGCCGTCGACGGCGGCGGGGCCCGGGGCGAGGTTCCGGCGCAGCCGGCTCGGTCGACGCCCGCGTCGCTTCGGCCAGGCGCTGCAGCCGCAGGCGCAGCCACGCGATCGCCGCGGCCAGGTACTGGTCGTTGCCGCGCTCCCAGTCGTCGTAACCGCTCACGAGATCACCACTCGCTGTCCGGGGTCGAACTGGAGGGTCGGGGGCGTGCCGCTGCTGACGACGGGCTGGCTGTCGACCCCGTCGACGCGGAGCCGCACCAGGTACTCGCCCTGCACCAGGGCGCCCAGGTGGAACTCCAGGCTGGTCGGCTGGTCCGGCTGGGCCGGCGTGGTCACGCTGACCGGCTCGACCTGCCGGTCCCCGAACAACAGCAGCGCGCGCTGCTCGTCGTGCAGGCGAGGCCGACAGAGGACCGTCAGCGTGAGGTCGCCGGGCGGTGCCGTCGCGGGGGAGAGCGTGACGGTGGGGACCAGCGCGAAAGGCACCTCGTTGCTGGACCAGGCGGGCAGGCCGGGCGGTGCGAGGCGCAGCGACACCGTGTAGAAGCCGGGCGGCCAGAGGTGTCCCGCCTCGGCGTCGCCGGGCAGGGTCACCGGCAGCTCGCCCTCCCTGGCCGCCTGTCCTGGGGCTACCTCGATGGGCGCTTCCAGGCGAGGATGCCGGAAGACCACGACGGCGTGTTCGTGGGTCAGCCCGGACCCCAGGAGCGTGAGGGTGCTGCCGAGCGGTGCGCCCGGCATCCCGCCGGGAGCGCGGACGCCGGTGAGCGCGGGCGCGCGCGCGGCCATGACCTCCGGTCCGCGGTCCTCCGGCCCGCGGCGGAGCACAGGCAGGGGCGAGCGTCTCCGGCGCGTGCTCTCGATCAGCACGACCGACACCTCGTAGCCGACGGAGAGGCGGAACTGCGTCTGGAAGCCGCTCCAGAGCTTCGTCAGCTCCTCCAGCCCCAGCGGCATGAGCGTGATGCGGACCCTCTCGAGCTGGTCGTGGAGGTCGCTGTCGGGCAGCAGGGCGGTGGTGGCGTTGCGGATCTCGTCGGCCCCCAACAGCATGTGGTCGTGCAGGACGCCCATCGCGCCGCCGAGCACGGCGTGGCCGCGCGCCTCGTCGTCGGCGTAGGCGGTGATGAGGTAGTTGAGGACGAGAGGCAGCGGCGGGTGCCCGACCTCGCCGGTGCGCACCAGACCGGGCATCTCGGCGTTGCGCAGGGCGCCGTTGGCGCTGGCCTGGTACAGGAACAGGTTGAGCTGGTCGCCGCCCCCCGCGTCCCTGGCCCTGTCGGGCGGCTGGACCGTGACGTTGGGCGTCGCCCGCGTCAGCAGGCTCTGCAGCGTCAGGGTGGTGGCGGCGATGGCGAGGGCGTTGCTCATCGCGCGCCCCGCCGCTGCAGGTAGTCGTCGATGGTCATGACGCCCCGGGGCTCGCCGCCTTCGGGCCTCCCCGCCATGCGCTCCTGGCCGACCGCCCGCACCTCGATGCGGCCGATGGTGACGTGCAGGGTCGCCGGGATCTCCGCTCCGTCGGCGTTGGCGGTCGAGGGTCCTGGGGTCGGGAGCGGCTTGACGGCCCGTTCCTGGCCCCTGGGCCCCGCCTCAGCGTGAACCGACTCGGAACGATCCGGTGCGGGGCGAGGTGCGGGTGACGCGAGCGCCGGTGCCAGCTCTACACGCCGCTCGATCTCCCTCAGTCGCTCGAGCCTGTGGTCGCGGGGAGCGGCGATTGGGCCGGCGTCAGTGTCCTCTCGCTCCGCCCGCTCGGGGGCGCGGGGCTCGTCCTGGCGGCGAACGGGTGAGGCCCATGGCGCGGCGGTGCGCGGTTGGTCGCCGTGGTCGACCGCTGCCGAACTCGCCCGGCCCCCAGCGCGGGGCTCGGCCGCGTGAGGCGGTCGGTCTGTTCGGGGCCGGAGCATCTCCTCGCTCCGTGCGGGCTCGGCGCCGTGACGCTCGCCGAGAGGTCGCTCGAGGACCGGGAGCTCGCCCCGGCGCGGCGCAGGCTCCCGCTCGGGGAGCGGGGGCGCGGTCCGGGTCCCCTCCTCCGCCACCGCCACGACGTCGAGCCCAGACGCCGCCGGCACCGGCTCGAAGCGCGAGGGCCGACGCGGCACGAGGGCAGGCGCCTCGCGCTCCGCCCGGACGAGCAGCGCGGCCAAGCCGTTCACGCCGGGACCAGCTCTAGGTAGGCGCGTCGGCGTCCTGGGCTCAGCGCCAGGATGTCGGACTCGCTCCAGCCGTAGGTCGAGGCCAGGCGATGGACCTCCAGCACGCAGCGCTGCGCCCAGTGCTCCAGCTCGGCCCAGAGGAACGACGCGATGTCGAACGGCGCGCTCCAGCCGTGGTCGCAGACCGGACAGGTGAGGCTCAGCTCGGTCACGGCCTGCGGGTCGACCTCGGCGAGACGCCGGTCCAGGGCGTCCAGGACCTCGTCGGGCAGCTCTCCGGCGTCGACCTCTGCCCCCTTCTTCCGAGCCCTCGTGACGCATCCCTGCAGCACCTGCCGCCGCGCCGCCAGGGCGGGCCCGTTCGGCAGGTCCAGGAGGTCGAGGCTGGTAGGCAGCCGGTAGTCGAGGCTGTAGCCCCGGGCCCGGAGCTTGCCGGTGGGGCTGGCTCGCTCGTCCGCGAGCAGGTCGCGGGCGTCGAGGCCCAGGTCGAGGAGCTCGCCGCAGGCGGGGCAGGGCGCGACGATCGCGAGGTCAGGGCCGAAGAGCCGCAGGCGCAGCCGCAGCAGGCAGCCGTTGCGGGCGCCGATGGGGAGCTCGGCGAGGCGCTCCATGGGCGTCTCTGGCATCGCCGCCGCCAGCAGGAGGAGCGCACGGTAGGCGGGAGGCTGCCGGTACCCGCGCTCCACCAGGTCGAGGAGGCTCGCGGCGGGCGGCGTGTGCATGGCTACCGCGACGCGCTATTGAGGCGGCTCGGTGAACGTCGGCTCGGTCGGCTCGACCACCTCGTAGTCGCGCTCCCAGCCCTCGTTCTCGAGCTTGAGGGTCTGGATGGCCACGACGTTGGCGTTCGCGTCGAGCTCCGGCACGGCCTGGAACTCGGACACCCAGCAGCGGTAGATCTTGTAGGCGATCGCGACCTGGCCGGCCTCGTTCATCAGCTCGAGGATGATGTCCTTGCGGAAGTCCCGCAGCGAGGTCTCGGCGCCCAGGCCCGAGCCGAAGTTCCAGACCTTGTTCGACCACTTCTCGAACTCCGTGTCGTGGGTCACGCCGCGTTCCAGGGTGATCGCCTCGTACTCGCTGCGGCCCGGCGACTTGCGGCTGGTGCTGGGGTCGCCGCCCTCGCGGTGGGTGACGACCTCGGTCGTCCTCCTGAGGGCGCTGACCTTGCTGACGCCGGCGACGTACCGACCGTCCCACTTCACGCGGAACTTGAAGTTCTTGTAGGGGTCGAAGCGCAACGGGTTGACGCTGAACTGTGCCATCGCCACCTGCTCCTTACGTCTCGAGCTGCCCGGCCATCTGCTGCAGCTTGATGATCACGAACTCGGCGGGCTTGAGCGGGGCGAAGCCGACGACGATGTTGACGATCCCCTTGTCGATGTCGTTCTGTGTCGTCGTCTCCTTGTCGCACTTCACGAAGTACGCCTCGCGCGGCGTCTTGCCCTGGAAGGCCCCTTGCCTGAAGAGGCCCTGCATGAAGGCGCCCACGTTCAGGCGGATCTGCGCCCACAGCGGCTCGTCGTTCGGCTCGAACACGACCCACTTGAGGCCGCGGTAGAGCGTCTCCTCGATGAACAGCGCGGTGCGGCGGACCGGGATGTACTTGTACTCGTCGGCTGCTTGGTCCGCGCCCCTGAGGGTGCGGCTGCCCCACACCAGGCGTCCGTGCACGGGGAACGCCCGGAGGCAGTTGATGCCCAGGGGGTTGAGCTGCCCGTTCTCGGCGTCGGTCATCGGCACGGTGAGCTCGGGGACGCCGCCTAGCGTGGCGTCGAGCCCCGCCGGGGCCTTCCACACGCCGCGCTGCGTGTCGGTGCGGGCGAAGACGCCGGCCACGGCGCCGCTCGGGACGAAGGTGTCGACGGCGTAGTCCTGCTCCGGATCGGGCTGCTTGAGGCGCGGGAAGAAGACGGCGGCGTTCCGGGCCTCCACCCCGCTGATGCCCAGTGCGGAGAGGTTGGTCGCCGCCGCGGTGACGCTGGTCCAACCGGTGGGAGGGTCGACGATCAGCATCGCTCGTTCGTCGACGCACAGCTTCACGGCCTTCGAGAGCGTCCCGGTCGCGAGGTCGGTGTCGCGGTCGGGCGGCGGCAGGCACAGGAGGTTGAAGATGCCGCCGCTGGCCTCGAGCTTGAGCAGGGCGTAGATGCCCGTCTTCGCGTTCTCGTCCCCTTCGAACTCGGCGGCCGTCACGGCCGTGCCGTCTTTGCCGTCCTTGGCCCCGGCGGCCTTCGTGAACGGGTCCTGCCCCGGATCGGGCGCATCGCTGGGGGTCGGAGCGGCCGTCGGGATGGAGCCAGTGACCTTGAGGAGCCGCGAGCTGCTCGCGAGCACCTTGTCCACGCTGCGGGGAAGCGGCTTGTCCGCAGCCGAAGGGCCGACGTCGATGTTGAGGTGACGCTCCTCTTCGCCAGTGCCGCTGTCCCTGACGCGAAGGTTGTAGCGATCGGGGTCGCCCGGGACGGCCTCGATGAGCACCTGGAGGCCGTCGCCCCACTTGCCCTCGGACTTGGCCTCGAAGGTCGGCCAGTTCTGGAGGCCCTCCACCTTGGCCGCCTCCGCGCCGTTGTGTATCCGGACGATGACCGCCTGACCTCCGCCGTTGAGGAAGAAGTCGCGCACGGCGTAGCTCATGGTGCTCTGTGACCAGAGCCCGCCGAACTCCCGCTCGAAGTCCGCGAAGCCGTTGACGGTGACGGGCTCGTTGCTGAGACCGCGCCGCGCCATGCCGACGAAGGCGGTCACGGAGGTGGGAACGCCGATCAGGGTGCGAACGCCGCTCGGGATCTCCTCGACGTAGACGCCTGGGTAGCTGACTGTGGTCGGCATGCTCCTCCTCTGGGGAGGTCTCGTCGCCAAGAGGCTGCGGCCCTGAGGTGCGGGCCCTGGCCGGAAGCTCGATCCCACATCGGGCGCTTGGCGCCACCTTCCGAGGCTCCCGGCCGGCACTCT
The DNA here is from genome assembly GCA_036381035.1 of Trueperaceae bacterium. NCBI lineage: Bacteria > Thermotogati > Deinococcota > Deinococci > Trueperales > Trueperaceae > Trueperaceae bacterium. The sequence goes on from DASVDQ010000044.1 coordinate 6,933, forward strand.
AGTCGGGAGGGGGTAACAACCCGGTAACAGGTCATCTGTGACGGCAGGGGGACGACCGGGCCTCCGCGGGAGCGCTTCTCCCCACCACCGTTCGGGTCTGGCAACGGCCGACGACCCTCGCGAGACCCGCGAGCCCGCACACGATTTGTCCGTACAAATACCCTCACGACACTCTCACCAGATACCGGGCTTCCGACCGAGAACTTCGCGGGGCGACGAACGCCGTTGTTGACAACAGGGCGGCGATGGCGTAGCCTCGGCCAACACAGGACGGTATTTGTACGTACATTTCGGGGAGCCCGATGGCGAAGCCGCTCTACAAAGAGGTCGAGAGCGTGTTGAGGTCCCAGGTGACGTCGGGGCGCAGGGCGGTCGGCTCCAAGCTGCCGACCGAGAGCGAGCTCTGCGAGATCTTCGACGTGAGCCGCGACACCGTTAGGAAGGCGCTCCGGTCCCTGAAGGAGCTCGGGCTCGTCAAGGCCGTCCCCGGCGTCGGGACGATGGTCGTGCGCAGCCGCCCCAACCTCCACGTCGACACTCTCAGGCCGCTCTCGGCGCCGCTGCGTGAGGCGGGGCTCTCGCTCGACGTCGAGGTGCTCGACGTGCGCCTTGAGGTGCCCGACGAGGCCGTCAGGGGCCACCTGAAGCTCGCTCCCGGCGAGAAGGCGCTGCGCGTCAGGCGGGCCCACAAGATCGCGGGCCGGCCGTTCTCGATAACCACCTACAACGTCCCGGAGTGGGTGGGCATCGGACTGGACGCCGACTTCACCGGCACCATCTACGAGCTGGTAGAGGAGAAGGGCAAGAGCCTCATCGACTACGGCACCGACCAGATCTCGGCGCGCATGCCCACCGAGGAGGAGAAGCGGCTCCTGGCCATGCCTGAGAGCCTGCCGATACTCCTCATCAGGCGCACCGCCTTCACCGACCTGGACAGGGCCGTCCAGTACCTGGAGGCCGCGGTGCGCTCCGACCTATACGAGTACGCCGTCACGCTACCCCGGTCGCTCTGACCGCGGCCGACGGCCCTCCAGACCGCAGCCCGGCCACAGCGGCCCCGACGCCCGCGACCAGACCGCGACCCGACCGCAGCCCAGCGACAACGGCCCTCCAGACCGCGACCCGACCGCAGCCCGCCTACAAGCCGCCTCTCGACCCCACGGATAGGGAGCAGATGACGACGTCCAAGACAGCACGTTTCAGCCGGGAGCAGCTGCTGGACCTCAGCGGCGCCATCCTCAGGCGCGCCGGCGCCGCCGCCGACGAGGCCCAGACCGTGGCCGCGGCGCTCGTGGACGCCGAGTTCCGGGGCGTGGAGTCGCAGGGCCTGGTGCGCCTGCCCGGCTACGCCAGGGGCGCGGCCAGCGGCGAGATCAGGTCGCAGGTCGAGCTCGAGGTCCTCATGGAGTCCCCCAGCGCGCTGCGGCTCGACGCGCACTACGGCTGGGGCTACGTCATGGGGCGGCGCGCGATCGACCTGTGCATCGAGAGGGCGTCCACGACGGGCGCGTGCTTCGCCGTCGTGCTCAACACGAGCCACCTCGGGCGGCTCGGCTACTTCGTCGAGCACGCCGCGGAGCGCGGGTTCATCGGCGTGGCCGCCGCGGCGGGCCACCCGCGCTTCGCCACCCAGGCGCCCTGGGGCGGTGCCACGCCCGTGTTCTGCACCAACCCCCTGGCGGTCGGCGTGCCGCGCCGCGACGGCCGGCCCATCGTCTACGACATCGCCACCACGCAGATCGCGCGCGGCGCCGTCCTCATGGCCCAGAAGCGCGGGGAGCCCATCCCCGAGGGCTGGGCCTTCGACGCCGATGGCAACCCGACCACCGACCCGTTCAAGGCGCTGCCGCCCCACGGCACGCTCGCGCCGCTGGGGGGCTACAAGGGCTCGGGGCTGGCCCTCGTCGTCGAGGTCCTCACGAGCGTCCTGGGCGGGTACCCGCCGGAGAACAGCAGCAGCTTCTTCGGCGCGTTCGCGATCGACAGGTTCGTCGAGAGCGGCACGTTCTACGACGGCCTCGAGAGGCTGGTCGACCTGATGCGGGCGAGCGCGCCGCCGGACGGCTCCCGGGAGGTGCTGCTGCCCGGCGAGCGCAGCAGCCGACGACTCGAGGTCTCCGAGCGCGAGGGCGTGGAGGTCACGCCCGCCCTGTGGAGCGAGATCCAGGCGGTGGCCAGGGAGCTCGGCGTGGAGCACGAGCTGCTCGGGGAGGGGCGTTAGTACGGCCGCCTTCGACCTCGTGATCGCGGGCGGCCGCGTCGTGGACCCGGCCGCGGGGGTCGACGCCGTCGTCGACCTCGGCGTCCGCGGCGGGCGCGTCGAGGCCGTCGAGCCGGGAGGCAGCCTCACCAAGGCCCGGAGGTACCTCGAGGTCGAGGACCTCGTCGTGATGCCGGGCATCATCGACCTGCACGTCCACCTCGCCGAGCCGTTCGGCAAGCCGCACGGCATCGCCATGGTCGCGCGGGCGGGCGTGACCGCCTGCCTGGAGCTGGCCGGCCACGGACCGAGCCTCGCCCGGGCGGTGCGCGAGAGCGGTTGCGGGATCAACGTCGGGTACGTGGCGCCCCTCATCCCGGGCAGGAACCTCACGGGACCCGACCCGGACGAGGACGAGCTCGCCGGCGTGCTCGACGTCGCGCTGGCCGAGGGGGCGCTGGGCCTGAAGCTCCTCGGCGGCCACTACCCGCTCACGCCCGAGGCGATCCGCCGGGCCGTCGAGCTGGCCACGGACCGCGGCTGCTACCTGGCGATCCACTGCGGCTCCACCGAGAACGGCAGCGACGTGGCCGGGCTGGAGGAAGCGGTCGAGATCGCGGGCGACGCGCCGGTACAGATCGCCCACGTGAACAGCTACTGCCGCGGTCAGCTCCTCGGCGACCCGGTGGAGGAGGCGCGCCGCGCCATCCGCGCGCTCGAGGGCAGGCGGCTGGTCAGCGAGAGCTACCTGTCGCGGTGGAACGGCACCTCCGGCCGCTGCGAGGACGGCGTGCCCGTGAGCCGCGTGACCCGCACGTGCCTGCGGATGGGCGGCTACCCCGAGACGGAGGAGGGCCTGGAGCGGGCCGTCGAGGCCGGCTACGCCCTCGTGAACGTCGAGTACCTGGGCGGCACCGAGCTCGTCGGGGGAGCGGCCGGCCTCGAGATCCTCCGCCGCGCGGGAGGGGAACCCATCGTCAGCTTCCCGGCGAACCCGCCCGAGGTGACGGCGCTGCTGGCCACGGCCAAGCACGAGGGCAGGTTCGTCGTGACGGCCCTGGCCACCGACGGCGGCTCGATACCCCGGAACACCACCGTGGAGCAGGGCCTGGCCCTGGTCCGGTACGGGATGCTGAGCCTCGCCGAGTTCGTCGAGAAGGCCGCGGCCGCGCCGGCGGCCATGCTGGGCCTCCGCGACCGCGGCAGCCTGCGCCCTGGCAGCGCCGCCGACGTCACGGTCCTCGACGTCGCGCGCGGCGAGGTCGCCTACACGCTGGTGGGCGGCGACGTCGTGTTCGCGCGCGGCGCGCTCACCGGCCGGGGCGGGCGGCTGCTGACGACGGACGTCGGCGTCGCCTTCGCGACCAGCCAAGGCATCGGGGGCGAGGCGGTGCGCCGTGCGGCCTGACGGCGGCGCGCCGGGCGCGCCCGGCGTCGCGGTGGGGTCCGCCGACCTCCGCGCGGACCTGCGCCTCGCGGTCGACCGCCTCGTCGCGGAGCGCGGCGACGAGATGGTCGACGACCTCCTGGCGGCCGTCTCGCACGCGAGCATCAACCCCACGCGCGCCCCGGGAGGCGGCGAGGGCGTGGGCGAGGGGCCCTTCCAGGAGTTCCTCCTCGGCCTCTGCCGCGCCAAGGGGCTGCCGGCGGCGGCGCAGGGGACGGGCCTCCCCGGCCGCCCCAACGTCGAGGTCGAGCTCGCGGGCGACCCCGGCCGACACAGCCTGCTGCTGAACAGCCACTGCGACGTGGTCACGGCGGACGAGCCCGGCTGGGCGCACCCGCCGTTCGAGCCCCGCATCGTCGACGGGTCTGTCGTCGGCCGCGGCGCCTCCGACGCGAAGGGGTCGCTGATGGCGATGCTTGAGGCCCTGTGGGTCGCGCGCGAGGTCGCCGGCGAGGGCCTCGGCACCGTCACCCTCACCAGCGTCGTCGACGAGGAGGCGGGCGGCGGGGGCACCGCCGCCTGGCTGCAGCGCCGCGAGACGGTCGGGGGCGCGCTGCCCGACGCCGCGATCGTGGGCGAGCCCACCGGCCTCCGGCCGGCGATCGTCACGCGCGGGGCGCGGTCGTTCCACCTGCGCGTGCGCGGACGCGGCGCCCACGCCGGCGAGGCCTACGAGGGCGTGAACGCGGTGAGGCTCGCGATGCGCTACGTGGACGCCCTCGAGGAGCTGCACCAGGAGCTCGCCGTCCGCGCCGACCCCCGGCTGTGGCCGGGGCTGGCGACGCCCTACGTCTTCAACCTCGGCCGCGTCCAGGGCGGCGACTCCTTCGGCTCGGTCGCGGCCGAGTGCGAGGTCGAGGGCGTCGTCGGCTGGGTGCCGCCGGACACCCTCGAGAGCATGAGCGAGGAGGTCGAGAAGGCCGTGGACGCCGTCACGGTGTCGGACCCGTGGCTGGCGGGGCACCCGCCCGAGTGGCGCTGGGGCTGGCTGGCGTTCGACGCCGGCCGGACCCCGGAGGGCCACGAGCTCGTGAGGCTCCTCGGCGAGGAGGCGGCGTCCCGCGGCCTCCCGGCGGAGCCGTGCGGCCTGATGGCGGGGACGGACATGAGGCTGCTGGTCGTACGCGGTGGGATCCCCACCGTCAACTTCGGGCCGGGAGACATGGCTCAAGGGCACTCGGCGAACGAGAGGCTCCCCCTCGACGAGTACTTGGACGCCATCCGCATCCTCGCCCACGTGATCTTGCGCTGGTGCTCGACTCCCCGGAGAGGAGACCCATGAACACCGATGGCCCCGTGAAGGACCCCTGGTTCCTGCCGGACATGACCTGGGAGGACGTGAAGGCGGCCCTCGAGCAGACCGACCTGGCCCTCATACCGGTCGGTGCGATCGAGCAGCACGGACCCCACCTGCCCCTCGGCACCGACTACTTCGGCGCGTTCGACCTGGCCCGCGCGGCGGCGCCGCAGGTGAAGGGCGTCGTGGCCCCGGTGCTGTTCGCCGGCGTCTCGGGCCACCACCTAGGCTTCCCGGGCACCCTGTCGCTCAGCCAGGAGACGTTCGTCGCCGTCCTGGTCGAGACGGCCGAGTGCCTGGCCCACCACGGCTTCCGCCGCATCGTCCTCGTCAACGGCCACGGCGGCAACGAGTCGGCCATGTCGTACGCCGCCCACCTCATCACCAAGCGCACCGAGGCCGTCGCCATGCTCTTCGGGATCGGCGAGCTCCGCAAGATCTACCTGACGGAGAACATCGACAAGCTCGACATCCACGCCGGCATCGGCGAGACGTCAGGCGTGCTCGCCTCGCGGCCGCACCTCGTGAAGATGGACCGCGCCCGTCGGCCGAACCTGAACCTCACGGCGGGGCAGAGGAGGTTCCTCGACGAGGTCCGCGCCCGCCCCGAGCTGCTGCCCTTCGTCACCGTCGACCTGCCTCCCACGGACGAGCTGTCCGACACCGGCGCCATCACCCTGCTCGACCCGGCCGACGCCACGGCGGAGCTGGGCGAGCGGAACAGGTCCCGGTTCGCCCAAGCGCTCGTCAGGTTCGTAGAGATCTGGTCCGAGAGGGTCGAAGCGGACGGTCGGGAGGTCGTCATGTAGTGAGCGAGGGCGGCTTCAGTGCAAGGACACGCGTCTGATTAGGAGGACGAGCTTGAGAGGAAGCAACAGACTCATCCGGAAGTTCCGTCTGGCGGGGGTGGGGGCTTGGCTGGGGCTGCTCGCTTTCGCGGCCCCGGCGCTGGCGCAGGAACCGCTCGTGATCGCGCTGAGGACGCCGATCATCAACCTGGACCCCATTCTCGAGACCAGCTCGACCATGGGCTTCGCCATGATCAACGTCCTGGAGACGCTGGTGACGACGAACCCGGCAGGGGAGTACGAGCCGATGCTCGCCACCTCCTGGGAGAACGTGAACGAGACGACGTGGCGCTTCCACCTCCGCGAGGGCGTGACGTTCCACGACGGCACCCCCTTCGACGCCGAGGCCGTCGTCTTCAACCTCGACCGCATGGCGTCGGAGGAGTCGCTCCACGCCAGCAACTTCTCCTGGTACGACGGCGCCGACGTCGTCGACGACCTCACCGTGGACATCCACACCAAGGGCCCCTACCCCGGCATCCTCTCGGCCCTGAACTTCTACATCCCGTACATCGTGAGCCCGACGGCGGTGGAGACCCTCGGCGACGACATCAACACGGCGGTCGTGGGTACCGGCCCCTACCGCGTCGTGTCGCACACGCCCAGCGACGTCACCGTGCTGGAGGCGTTCGCGGACTACTGGGGCGGCGCGCCGTCGGTGCAGCGCGCCGAGTTCCTGTTCGTTCCCGAGGACAACACGCGCCTCGCCGCCTACCTGGCCGGGGAGGTCGACATCCTCTCCTTCGTCGAGTCGAGCCAGATCCCCGTGCTCGCGGCGCGGGACGACACGGTCATCATCGAGGGGCCCTCGGACCTGGCCGACATGCTGTGGTTCAACACCCAGAAGCCCCCTCTCGACAACGTCCAGGTGCGCCAGGCCCTCGCCTACGGCATGGACCTCGACCTGATCCTCGAGACCGTACTCGAGGGCACCGGCGAGCGCTACGGGCTGGTGTTCGCCCCCGGGATCGTGGGCTTCGACCCCGAGACCATGAGCGAGCCGCACTACACCCATGACCCCGAGCGGGCGAGGGAGCTGCTGGCCGAGGCCGGCTACGCCGACGGGCTCGACGTCGAGTTCCTCATCGCCGACCGTCCCGAGCACGCGCGCATCGCCGAGGCCGTGCAGGCACAGCTCGCCGAGATCGGCGTGAACGTCAGCATCCGCAGCCTCGACTGGGGCACGTTCCTCACCGCCACCGCCAACGGCGAGCACCAGATGATGGTGGTGGGCACCTACGCCTTCGGCGACGCCGACCGCATCCTCCCCGAGTTCGAGACCGCGGCGATCGGCAGCCGCAACCGCAGCATGTACTCGAACGCCGAGGTGGACGCGCTCATCGCCCAGCAGCGCAACGAGATGGACCCCCAGGCCCGCCAGGCGATCATCGAGGAGATCGTGGCGCGCCTCACCGAGGACGTGCCGCGCCTGATGGTCAGGGCCCGCACCCAGGTCCAGGCGGTCCGCTCGAACATCGAGGGGTACGTGCACCACCCCGCCAAGCTCGACCTGCGCGGCGTGGTGGTCAACTAGCCCTCCCCCGACCCGAGGCCCGGCGGGGCGGACGCTCGCCCCGCCGGACGCTCCCCGACTCGCGAGGTCGCAGCGCTTGTCCCAGTTCGTCATCCGCCGCGTGCTCTCGTTCATCCCGCTCCTGCTGGGGATGAGCGTCGTGGTGTTCCTGATCCTCCAGCTCCTGCCCGGCGACCCGGCGACGATCATCGCCGGCCAGTTCGCGACCCAGGAGGACGTCGCGAGGGTCCGGGAGAGCCTGGGGCTGAACCGGCCGATCCACGTCCAGTACCTCAGCTTCCTGCGCCGGCTGGTCACGCTGGACCTCGGCACCTCGTTCGCCACCCGCCGGCCCGTGACCGAGATGATCGCCTTGAGGTTCCCCGCCACGATCACACTGGCGCTGCTGGCGATGCTCATCGCCCTGGTGTTCGGGACCCTGGCCGGCATGGTCGCGGCCAGCGCGCGCAACAGCGCCTGGGACGTCCTCGCCATGCTGGGCTCGCTGGCGGGCATCTCGCTGCCCGGCTTCTGGCTGGGCCTCCTGCTCATCTACTACTTCGCCGTCCGCCTCGGCTGGTTCCCCACCTCCGGCCTGGGGAGCGCACGCCACTACGTGCTGCCGGCCGTGTCCCTCTCGGTCTTCTCGATGGCCTTCATCGCGCGCATGACGCGGGCGAACCTGGTGGAGACGCTGAGCCTCGACTACATCAGGTCGGCGCGGGCCAAGGGCCTGCCCCGCGCCCAGGTCGTGTTCAAGCACGGCCTGAGGAACGCCTTCCTGCCCGTCATCACGATCGCCGGCCTCAGCTTCGGGTACCTGCTGGGCGGCTCGGTCGTCATCGAGTCGGTCTTCAACATCAACGGCCTCGGCCGGCTCGTCGTCGACTCGATCCTGGCCAGGGACTACCCCGTGATCCAGGTCAGCATCCTGGTCCTGGCCATCAACGTCGCGCTGGCGAACCTCATCGTCGACATCTGCTACGCGGTCCTCGACCCGAGGCTGAGGTACTAGCGTGGTCAGGGCCGAGGACCTCGTCACCGCCGCCGCGGAGCGCGCTCCGGCGCGCCGTGGGGCGCTGCGCCGGAGCTGGCTCGGCCGGCTGCTGCGCAACCGCCTCGGGCTCATCGGGGCGATCATCCTCACCCTCGAGATCGCCGTCGCCCTGTCGGCCTCGGCGATCAGCCCCTACGACCCGTTCGCCCAGGACCTGCGCAACCGCATGCAGCCGCCGGGCGTCGAGGGGCACCTGCTCGGCACCGACGAGTTCGGGCGGGACCTGCTGAGCCGCATCGTCGTCGGCACGAAGTACTCGCTGCTCGTCGGCGTGGCCGTCGTGACCATCGCGTTCGTCCTCGGCGTACCGTTCGGGGCACTGGCCGGCTACTACCGGTGGGCGGACGGGCCGATCATGCGGGTCGTCGACCTCATGCTCGCCTTCCCGCAGATCCTCCTGGCGCTCGTCGTGGTCGCGACCCTCGGCACCGGGCTCTTCAACGTGATGCTGGCCGTCGGCCTGGCGTCGGCGCCCTCGTTCGCGCGCCTCACGCGCGGGGTCGTGCTGTCTCTGCGGGAGGCCGACTACGTCACCGCCACCCACGCGCTCGGCTCGCACGACATGCGCGTGATCGCGCGGCACATCCTGCCGAACACGGTGGCGCCGCTGATCGTCCAGTCGACCTTCCGCGTGGCCACCGGCATCCTCTCGGCGGCCTCCCTCAGCTTCCTCGGGCTGGGGGCCGAGCCGCCCACGCCCGAGTGGGGCTCCATGCTCAGCACCGGTAGGACCTACCTGTTCACCTCGCCCCACCTCTCGTTCTTCCCGGGCATCGCGATCTTCGTCACGGTGCTCGGCTTCAACCTGCTCGGCGACGGCCTGCGGGACGTGCTCGACCCGAGGATGCGGAGTTGAGCGCTTCGGGTCGACGAGCCCGCCCCGTCACGCGCCCCGCCGGTCCGCGGGTCCTACGGTCGGGCCCGGCGTCCCTCGCACGAAGCACCACGCCCAAGGAGGCGGCATGAAAGGAATCGGTCACGGCTGGGGGAGGGTCCCCTGGGACTGGGAGAGCCGCCGGCGCTGGCTCGACCTGCCCTTCCCCGAGGAGGAGTACAGGCGCCGCGTCGACGGCGTGCGGCGGGCGGCCGAGGGCCACGGCGTGGACGTCGTGGTCGTGGTGGGCGACGCCGCCGACAAGGGCACGGTCCGCTACCTCACGAACTTCGAGGTCCTCTTCGGCGGCCACGCGCTGGTCGTCGTCCCCCTGGAGGACGAGCCGGTGCTCATCAGCAACTCGGTCATGCACGGCGAGCCCATGCACTCAGGCTTCTGGATGACCTGGGTCAGGGACGCGCGCGCCGTCATGAGCCCGCGCACCGGCGGCACGCCGGGAGGCCTGTGGGCCGAGCTCGTCGGCCTCCTCGGCGAGCGAGGTCACACGAGGCGAGTGGGGGTCTGCGGCCACGGCGCCCTCACCGAGCTCGAGCGCCGCATCCTCGAGCGGCTGCCGGACTGCCAGCTCGTCGACGTCACCCAGGCCGTGGACGACCTCCAGGCCATCAAGTCGCCCGCCGAGGTCGAGATGCTCAGGCGCTCGGCCCTGGCCGCCGACGCCGGGATCCTCGCCGCGCTCGCGGCCTCCACGCCGGGAACCCCCGAGACGGTCGTCGCGGCCGAGGCGGCGCGGGCGATGTACGCCGCCGGGGCCGAGGACCTGGTGTTCCTGTCGGTGGTCGCCGGCCCGTTGAGCGGCTTCAAGCACGCCCTGCCGCGCGAGAGGCCGATGGGGGAAGGCGAGATGGTCTTCCTCGACATGGGCTGCAGCGTGGGCGGCTACCTGTCGGACACGTCCCGCTGCGCGGTGGCGGGGCGCCCGACCGACGAGCAGCTCGACTTCCTCGCCGCCGCCGAGCGCATCGAGGACACGATCTTCGGGCGCATGAAGCCCGGCGCGACCATCGGCGAGCTGGCCGCCGAGGGGCAGGAGCTCGCCGACGAGCTGGGGTACGGCCAGTACCTCTACTTCCGCGGGCACGGCATCGGCACGTCGACGCACGTGCCCCCCTCGTTCTTCCCCGGCAGCCCCGTGCCGTTCGAGCCGGGCATGGTCTACGCCTTCGAGCCCATGCTGGTGCGCCAGGGCTTCGGCACGGCCGTCGTGGAGAACGTCGTCCACATGACCCCTGACGGCGCCGTGTCGCTCAACCAGTGCCCGAAGAGATGGGAGCCCAAGCATGCCGCGACGTGAGGCTCCTCGACCCCTGTCCGGCTGGAGGAACCGGCATGCTGCGCCCTGACCGGCTGACGGCCCAGGAGATCGCCGTGCTCGAGGCCAGCGGCTGGGGCCAGCGCCAGGGCTTCGGCACCCGCCCCGTGGTGCTGGTCGTCGACGTCACCTACGGGTTCACCGGCGACAGGCCGGAGCCGATCCTCGAGGCCATCAAGCGCTACCCCACGAGCTGCGGCGAGGTGGCCTGGCCCGCGCTCGACGCGATGGAGACGCTCCTCGCCGCCGCCCGCCGCTCCGGCATGCCCATCGTCTACACGCGCAACGAGTACCGCGAGGACGGCAAGGACCTCGGCTCCTGGGCGTGGAAGATGACGCGTGACAGCGGCGACCGCGCGTCCGCGGAGCGCGCCAACCGCATCGTCGACAGGATCGCGCCCCGCCCCGAGGACATCGTCATCGCCAAGAAGAAGCCCAGCGCCTTCTTCGGGACGCCGCTCGTCTCCTACCTGACCGACCTGGGCGCCGACCAGCTCATCGTCGTCGGGTGCGTCACCAGCGGCTGCGTGCGCGCGACCGTCGTGGACGCCTTCTCCTACAACCTCCGGGTCGCCGTCGTGCGCGAGGGCACGTTCGACCGGATCCCCCTCAGCCACGAGATGGCCCTCTTCGAGCTGGACGCCAAGTACGCCGACGTCGTGTCTCTCGCGGAGGCCATCCGCTACGTGGAGGCCGACCATGTCGTGGCCGGGGTCTGAGGCGTAGGGGATGGCGGCGCCCGAGGTCCTGGTCCTGTCGGGGCGGGAGGTGGCCCAGGCGCTCTCCCTCGAGCGCTGCATCGGCGCGGTGGCGGAGGCCTTCGTGGCGCACCACCGCGGCGAGGGGCGCGCCTACCCGGTGGTGCGCCAGGTGCTGCCCAAAGGTGGGATCTTCGGCGTGAAGTCCGGGTTCTTGCCCGGCGCGTCGGCGCTGGGCCTCAAGGCGGGCGGCTTCTGGGCGGACAACGCCGGGGCCGGCGTGCCGACGCACCAGTCGGCCGCGCTGCTGTTCGACCCCGCCACCGGCCAGCTCCGCGCCGTCCTCGACGCCAACGTCATCACCGTCGTGCGCACGGCCGCCGCCGGCGCTCTGGCCGCGCGGGCGCTGGCGCCTGCCGGCACGCGTCTGGCGGCGGTGATCGGCGCCGGCACCCAGGCGATAGCCCAGACCCACGCCCTCAAGTGGGCGCGACCGGACCTCGTCACCGTCAGGGTGTTCGCCCGCAGCGACGCCTCGTACCGCCGCTTCCGAGCCGGAGTGGCCGCTCTCGACGCGACGTTCGAGCGCGCCGCCTTGGTTCGGAGCGCCGTGGACGGGGCGGACGCGATCGTCACCGCGACCCCCTCGTGGGAGCCCCTGGTGAGGCGCGAGTGGGTGGCGCCGGGCGCCTACGTCGCCGCGTTCGGGGCTGACACGGTCGGCAAGCAGGAGCTGGACCCGGAGGTCCTGCGCGACGCCCAGGTCGTCGTCGACGACTGGGAGCAGGCGAGGACCATCGGCGAGTGCCAGCACGCGCACCGCCTCGGCTTCCTCCCGCGCGAGGCGGTCCACGGCGAGCTGGGCGCGATCCTCGCCGGCGAGCTGCCGGGCCGGCAGGACGACGCGAGGGTGACCGTCTTCGACAGCACGGGCATCGCGCTGCAGGACCTCGCCGCCGCGGTGGCGGCCATCGAGGCCGCGCACGAGCTCGGCCTGGGCAGCAGGGTGCGCCTCGCCGACGCCGGTGACGCCGACGTGTGGGCGGCGCTGGCCGTGAGGAGCCCGGCGTGACCGAGGCGTTCGCCGTGGCTCTCGCGTGCCGCGCCTGCGGCCGGCCCGCGCGTTCCCCTTGCGCCTGGCGCTGCGACTGCGGCGAGCCGTTCAGGCTCCTCACGGCGGAGGAGGCCGAGCGCGTTCGCCTGGACGACCTACCTGTTCCCGACCTTGGTCATGGCGACACGCCGCTGATCCCCAGCCCGGCCCACGACTCGGGCGACGTGTACCTGAAGCTCGAGGGCGCCAACCCGAGCGGCTCGTTCAAGGACAGGGGGATGGCGGTGCTGGTGGGCCTAGCGCTCGCCAGCGGGGCCTCCGAGGTCATCTGCGACTCCTCCGGCAACGCCGCGGCCGCCGTGGCGGCGTTCGCGGCTGCTGCGTCCCTGCGCTGCCGCGTGTTCGTGCCTGAGGCGACGAGCGAGACCAAGGTGCGGCAGGTCCGCGCCTACGGCGCCGAGCTGGTGCGCGTTCCCGGCGACAGGGAGACGGCGGCGCGGGCCGCGCAGGCGGCGGCAGAGAACGCGCTGTCCGCGGCCGACGATGGGCGGGCCGCGGCCGAGAGCGCGCCGGCTGCTGCCACGGGCCCGCAAGCGGCAGCCCAGACCACCTTCTACGCGAGCCACTACTGGCACCCGTTCTTCGCGCTGGGCACGCGGAGCTTCGCGCTTGAGGTCGTGGAGCAGCTCGGCGGCAGGCTGCCCGACCACGTCGTGTTCCCCGTCGGGCACGGCAGCCTCTACCTCGGCGCCGTCGACGGCTTCCTGTCGGCGGCGCGGCGGCTCGGCATGCCCGCGCCCCACTGTCACGTGGTGCAGTCGGAGGCGGTCCATTCCGTCGTCGCTGCGGTGGTGGGGCGGGCCGGCGCAGGTGCCCGCTGGAGCCAAGCCACCACCCTCGCCGAGGGCATCCGCATCTCCCGCCCCCTGAGACTCGAAGAGATCGCCGCCGCGCTCGCGGCGACGCGCGGAACCGCGCTGACGGTGAGCGAGGACGCGATCGCCGACCACTGGCGGCGCACGGCCCGCCGGGGCGTGCTCATGGAGCCGACCTCGGCGGTGGCGTTCGCCGGCTACGAGCGCCTGCGCAGCGAGGGCGTCATCGCCGAGGGCGCGACCGTCGTGATCCCTGTTACCGGAAGCGGACTGAAGAGCTTGTCGGCGGAGTCGGCGTGAAGTCGCCTACGCCAGATCCCGGGCCGCCGCGAGAACCTCGTCGACGAGGGCATCAACGTCTTGCTCCTGCGTCGCGGGGTTGACGATGCAGGCCCGCAGCGCGAAGGCTCCCCTGATCACGGTCCCGGAGAGGAAGGAACGCCCGCCGAGCTGCACGGCGGTCATCAGGCGCCGGTTCAGCGCCTCGAGCTCCTCCGAGCTCCGTGGGGTCCCCGCCGGCACGTAGCGGAAGCAGACGATGCTCAGCCCGTGGGCGAGCAGCTCCAGCTCGGGCCGGGCGCGCACGGCGTCGGCGAGCCGCGCGGCCATGGCGAGGTCGTGCTCGATGAGCTCGCGGTAGCCGTCGACGCCGAAGTACCTCAGCATCATCCACACCTTCAGCGCCCGGAACGGCCGCGTCTGCTCGAAGCCGAGCTCGCTGAACCACACGGGGCCGTTCACGCCGTGCGGGTCGTCGTCGGTGCGCAGGTAGGGCGGCACGAGGCTGAACGCGTCGCGCGCGGCGGCACCGTCCCTGATCAGCACGAGCCCGGCGTCGACGGGCACATACAGCCACTTGTGCGGGTCGAGCGCCAGGCTGTCGGCGCGGGCGATGGCCGCGGCGACGTTCGCGAAGCGGTCTAGGAGCAGCGCTGCCGGGCCGCCGTAGGCGCCGTCGACGTGCAGCCACAGGCCGTGCTCGGCGCACACGTCGGCGAGCTCGTCGAGGGGGTCGATGGCGCCCGTGTTCACGGTCCCCACGCTGGCCGTGAGGGCCAACGGTATGGCGCCCGCCTGCCGGTCGCGCTCGAGCAGGTCGCGCAGCGCGTCCGCGCGGATCCGTCCCTGGTCGTCGGACGGGACCGTCCGCAGGTTGCTCGCCCCCAGCCCGAGCAGCTCCGCCGCCTTGCGCACGCAGGAGTGCGTGTCCTCTCCCTGGTAAGCCACGAACCGCCGCTCGCGCCCCTGCAGGCCGTCGGCGCGCACGTCGATCCCCGCCCTATCGGCGGCTCGGTGCCGCGCCACCGCCAGCGACGTCAACGTCGCCATCGACCCGCCGCTCACCAGCAGGCCGCGGCTGCTCTCGGGGAACCCGGCCAGCTCGCGGAACCAGCGGATCACCTGATGCTCCAGGTGCACGGCGGCGTGGTTGCCACCGGCGACGCTGGGGTTCATGGCCGCGGCCAGCGC
>DASVDQ010000045.1 GCA_036381035.1 Trueperaceae bacterium
GGCTTCCATCCGCTGCGACCACGCGGCCATGCCGGCCGCGTACCGCTCCGCTAAGCGGCCGGCGGCGCTCTCGATTCGGAACCACTCAGGCGACGCCTGCTCTAGCAGGCCTATAAGCTCCTCCCGGCGGGCGCGTAGAGCGGGGGAGAGGAACGTCTCTGCCGTCTCCGTAGCCGTGATTAGCGCCTCGCCGGCGTGCGGCCGGCCGGCCTCCAGGCGGGCCAAGCGGGCGCGGACGCGCCTAGACATGCGCGGATGCTCTCAGTTGCGCCTCTAGCGCTTCCAGGCGGGGCAGTAGCTCGGCCTGCTCATGCACGCGGGCGTAGGCGCCGCCGAGGGTCGCCACGGCATTGCAGGCTCTCAGCACGTCCGCCGGGGTCGCTTCCGGGTCGCGCATGACTTCCTCTGCGGCCAGGAGGGCGCCCCACATGACACGACGTAGGGCGCCAATATCCCCCGCCTTACGGCGCCTAAGACGCGGCGTTCTCGCGTTGCTCACGGCACTTCCTCCGCCTACCCCGGGGGGTCACGCCCTGCGGCTCCTGAGCGTGAAGGCTCGAGTCTCGCTCAGCACGTAAGGGATGCGGGCGGCGGCCGCGTACCGCTGGCGGCGGTCCCACTCGCGCCGGCCGCGCTCGTCTAGCAGGCGCGGCATGAGGTCGGCGCGGGCGTGCGCCCACTCGATCAGAGGCCCGTGCGCGACGTTCTGGCCGGCCGCGCCACCCCGCACGTTGTCGCTGCGCTGGGCGCGTGAGCGGATGTAGTTCGTACCCCACTCGGTCGCCACCAGTAGGTAGCTCACCATAGGGTCGGCGTCGTGCTCGACTAGTTCGCGCATCCGGCGGGGTAGCTGCGCCGGCGCCACGCCGTCTAGCAGCATGCGGGCGTCACTGCGGGCGTTCGCCAGCTTCGCTTCCAGCAGCACCGGGTCGTCCACTGGTGGGCGCACTTCCGGAGGGCGAGTTTCGCCGGCCAGGTCACGCGCGGCGGCCTCGGCAGCGGCTACCTGCGCGGCGCTGGCTTCGCTCCAGGCGGCCAGGACCTCGGCGGCGCGGGCGGTCTTACCCTCTGCGGTCAGGTGCGGGTCCGTCTGGACGTCGTGCAGGTCGGCGTCTAGCTTGGTGAGGTCCTGGTAGAAGCCCGTAGCGGCCGCCTCCAGTCGCTCCAGCTTGGGATCATTGGGCGCGGACTTTCGTATGGCTCGGAGGTCGGCTAGTGCGCTTTCGCGCAGGACGCCGATCGTGCGGGGATTGAAGGTTGGCGCGGTCGTCATGCCTTCACCGTAGGGGTCTAGGCGGCGGCGCCTTCGACGTTGGCCATGTCGGCCACGTCGGCCACTTTGGCCAGCGTTGCCGCCTGCCAGTCCGGCTCGATCAGCATCAGGCGGGCGACACGTTCCACCTCGGAGACGGGTATGGACCAGGGTGACTGCCTGAACAGCCTCACGCCCCGTATGGCTCCCCGCGCCAGGTGCCGCCGCAGTGTGCGCTCAGGGATGCCTAGCGCGGCCGAGGCCTCGCGGACCGTGAGCGGTTCGGAGGGGCGGTCGCCAGCGCTCACTGCGCCGGCCTCCAAGGGGGTAGCCCGCCGGCCGTAGACGCCCCGTCAGGCGGTAGGGCAGGGGCGAAAGTGGGCGCCTGATAATCCCACTTATCAGTGACGATGAAGGGGTATGCGGCATGCGCGGCGCTATGCATCTTCGCCCTCCGCGCGTGCCGCCTCGGCCTGGAGTCTAGCGCGTTCCAGTTCGACGCTCACTCGGAACGCGGCGTTGCGGTGCCGCCGCGCGGCTTCTAGGTACCGGCGCTTGGCGTCTTTCACGTGATCCTCGCTTGCCACGCCTAGCTGGTACGCGGCCTCGGCGCGGGCAGCAAGCTCCAGCGCGGCGGCGGCCGCCATGGCCAGCCGACCGATAGGGTCACGCCTTGTCTCGCCGTTGGCGTCGTCACGTGGCATGCGGGACGCTCCGGCGGGGATGCCATACGGCTAGAGCAACGGCCACCGGGCGCGGCGAGGTCGCTACGCGTGCCGGCAGGCCAGGAACGATAGGGGCGAG
Organism: Trueperaceae bacterium; assembly: GCA_036381035.1. Classification (NCBI taxonomy): domain Bacteria; kingdom Thermotogati; phylum Deinococcota; class Deinococci; order Trueperales; family Trueperaceae; species Trueperaceae bacterium. Next base: position 2,057 of record DASVDQ010000045.1, read on the forward strand.
GGTCGCACCTGCGTGTGACTGGCCGGGGTCGTGCACGGTCAGGAAGTCTCCAGCGGCGGGGTCGCGCATCAGCACCAGGTCGCCCGCCTGCGGCTCCAGTTCGTCGCAGAGGACCAGCATGGTGCCGACCGGCGCGAGGTCGTGCGCTTCGGGCGTGGCTTGGTCCGCGCCTGTCACGCGCCGTAGGCGCAGGGCCTTGGCCGGGTAGTGCTCAGGGATGGTGCGGGTGGTCGTGGCGGCGTTGCTCATGCCCTCAGTCTCCACCGCTCCGCCGTGCCCGTTCTGCATAAACTGCATGTGCATCGGCCGTGTGCAACTTTTTCCCACGCCGCCGTCATGCGGCCGCCAGGTCGGCCAGGACTTCCCAATCAACGGGCCAGCCCTCAGCCTCCAGCCGCGCAAGTTCGGAGGTCAGTACGTATCGGCGGCGCCGGCTGCGGTGTTGGACGAACGCGATCTCGCGCCGGTCCATGCGCCCGCGAAGCATGCCCTCGCTCCAGGCCAGCGCGGCGGCGGCATACGACGGCGGCAAGAGGGTAGGCAGGCCTACGGGGACGCCGTAAGGGTTTCGCGGCCAGTCGGCGGCTGTGTTGCCGTCAGGCTCGAACCTCACACGACACTCGGCGCATGTGGGTGCCTCGGCTGATAGAACGGCCGCGCCGCAGCCGGGGCAGACGTAGCGGGTAGCAGTTGCAGTCAGCATGGCTGGCTCGCTTCCGCGGATCGCTTGTCCTCAGCGTCGCCTTGGCCGTCAGCACGGGTCATCGGCCAGTCGGGAGCGGCCGGCCAGCCCAACTGCGGGTTGTATCTGGCGGATACAGCATTAGTGACTGAGTACCTGGTTCTCTGACTACCTTCCCCCCTGACTGCATCTCTTGCTCTTATGGGCGGGCCCGGTTCGTCCCGTCCTGGGCGGGCTTCCGGCGATTCATGCTGTATCCCGCAGATACGGTCCCCTGTATCTGGCGGATACAGGCCGTGAGGGTCCGTATCCCACGGATACAGCGCCTCGGTGGCCTCCACTGACTCAGCAGTGGTAGCCAGGTCATCGGCTTCCAGCAACTCAGGCCCTGTAGAGAGATCATCGCCCTCGGCCGGCCCCGCGGCCGCCACCGGCGCTGTGCCGTCCATGCCTGTTAGCTTGACGAGCTGAGTCTTGTTCTCAGGGCCAAGTACGTAGACGGACGGCCCGGGACTGGTGTGGTCAAGCTTCGCAAGTAAGCCCCGGGCGCTCAGCCATGCGACGGCCCGAGGCACGCTCGCCTCGCTTACGCCGGCACGCACGGCCAGGTCCCGCCGGCTAATAGCGATGAGCGCCCGTTGGCGGCTGTCTAGCCGTACCAGTTGCCGGTTGCCCGGCCGGTCCATCCGGTAGGCGAGACGCCACAACGCCCAAAGGACCTCGCGTGCGGGCAGTGGCACTCTGACCAGCGCATCAAGCACAGCGTCATGCGCCGCCGTGTAGTCGCTCGCAGGTCGCAGCCAATGGGGGAGGCGATTCTGGTATGCTTTTGACACCGCGCTTATCACTCCCTTTGGGGAGGCCGTTGCCCCGGTTGTCGCCGGGGCTTCTTCTTTCGCCTCCCAAGTGGGCGCTCGGGACCTGTGTCGCCCTACGCTCCTACCGGCAATTCTACCAGAGTTCGATGCAGTACCCGCGGAGTATAACAACTGTTATAGGGGCTCGGCGGCGAGTTACTACAGTTGTAGTAGTTACCCTTAGCCGTTGTGCAACATTTTGCACACACCGGCGTGTAATGCTCCGCCAGGGGCAATGTGCATCGGCCGAGGCCGGCCCTCGGCTACCCGGTCTGGACCCCCTAGTGGACCCCCTTGCGCCATGCCAAGAGTCGCCGCAAGGCTTGGCAGGCGCCGGCTGTGTAGGCAGTAGGCGCCGTCGTGAACGTAATCTTGAGATGTGGTGCGAAACGGTGCAAAGGTCCTTCCAGCGATTCGTAATCGGCAGGTCGTCGGTTCGAATCCGACCGTTGGCTCCAACAGGAACCCCGTCCGAGACGCGACTCCCGGACGGGGTTCTGCTCGCGCGGGCGTCCATGGACGCCGCTGACCCCAAGACCTGACCGCGAAAGCACGCGATGGCTCCGCGCCCGCGCTTCGGCTGCGGCATCGGCGCGTGGGCGGAGAGCCCCTACCTGTCGCCCCCGAGCCTGACCAGCGCCAAGCCGTCCGGCTCCCTGCCGGCCGGCAAGGTCCTCATCACCGACAGCGAGGCCACGTCGACCTCGAAGACGTCGCCGCCGGCGGTGGCTGCCACGAAGAGGCGCGCGCCGTCCGGCGTCGCGATCGTCCCCACCGGGAGCGAGCCGCGCGGCAGCGACACGCTGCCCCGCCTCTCGTGGGAGGCGGCGTCGAAGAGCAGCACCTGGTCGTCGCGGTAGCAGGTGACGGCCATCAGGTCGTCGCCCACGGGCGTGACGCGGATCGGCACGGCGCAGGTCGGCAGCACGTCGAGGGGCGCGAGGTCGTCGGGGCTGAGCACGTGCACCTCGTCCTCGTCGTTGCTGCCGACCCACAGCTCGGAGCCGCCGGGGGCGAGCGCGATGCCCTCCGCGCCGGCGCCCACCTCCGCGGACGTCACGGCGCCTCCGCGCAGGTCGAGCCGGGCGACGGCGCCTCCGGCGATGTTCGCGGCGAAGGCCGCCGACCCGTCGGCGGCGGCGACGACCATGTGCGGCTGGCGCCGGCCGGTGGGGTAGACGGTGCGCTGGGAGTCGTCGGCTAGGTCGAAGGCGAGCACGGCGTCGTCGGCCTCCACGGTGACGAGGACGGTGCTCGTGCCGGGCACGAGGGCGAGGCCGTGCGGCATGGTCTGGGGTCGCGTCGACACCGTGCGGACGACCTCGCGCGACTCGAGGTCGATGACGGCCACGCCGGTGCCCGGGGAGCCGCGCCTGCCGTAGAGGCTGACGAGCGCGAGCGGCGAGCCGGTGGGGGAGGAGCTCGCCGGCACGGCCAGCACCTCGTGCGGTCCGGCCCCGACGTCGACGCGCCACGCCGCCTCGCCGGAGGCGAGGTCGATGCCCACGAGCTGCCCGGCCGACTTGTCGACGACGAGGAGGTGCGTCGGCGGCTCGTTCACTGCTGGCCCCTCCCCGGCCGCGGCGCACGCCAGGACCAGCCCGCCGACGAGCGCGGCGAGCGGGCGCCCCAGCGTCCCCACTGGCCTCGTCACGGGTCCAGCGTACACTCGGTCGTGGCAGACGGCGTCGCGGGCGGACAGGTGCCGGGGAGGCGCGGCCCGAGCCGGGCTCGCACCGGCATCAGGGAGCCGGTGAACGGCCTCACCCACATCGCCGGCGCGGCCGTGGCGCTGGCGGCGACTGTGCCGCTGGTGCTCCTGACCCGCGGCGACCGGCTCGACGGCGCCGCCTCGCTGGTCTTCGGCCTCACCTCGGTGCTGGCCTTCGTGGCCAGCTCGCTGCTCCACTCCCTGTGGGTCGCGCCGGCCCGCGAGCTGTGGCTGCGGCGCTTCGACCACGCCGCGATCTTCACGCTCATCGCCGGGACCTACACGCCCATCTTGGTGCAGGCGCTGCGCCCCGAGAGCCCGCGCCTGGCCTGGACCGTGCTGGCCATCGTGTGGACGATCGCCGCCTGCGGGCTGGTGTTCAAGCTCCTGTGGATCCACGCGCCGCGGTGGCTCTCCACGGCTCTCTACCTGCTGATGGGCTGGCTCGTCGTCGGCGCGATCGTGCCGGTGGCGCGGGCGCTGGGCCCGGCGAGCGTGGCCTGGATGGCCGCGGGCGGCCTGGCCTACACGGTCGGCGCCGTGATCTACGGCCTCAAGCGCCCGAACCTGCGGCCCGGCTTCGGCTTCCACGAGCTGTGGCACGTGCTGGTGCTCGTCGGCTGGGCCTGCCACGCCGTGATGGTCTACCGCGTCGCGCTGGCGGCCTGAGCCGCGGCGCGCGCCAGCGCCACCTCGACCCTGTGCACCCGACCGTCGTCGACGAGCGGCACCTCGCCGCGCTCGGCCTCGCGCCCGTCGACGGTCACCGTGGTATGGACGGCGTCGTCCGCCGCACGCACCTCCACCTCGTAGACGCTCGAGCCGTAGCGGTACCGCAGCGTGAAGCCCGGCCAGGAGCGCGGCATCAGGGGCCTGATCAGCAGCTTGTCGGCGCGCCTCCGCACGCCCAGCAGCCCCTCGACGGCGAAGCGCCACAGCCAGGCGGCCGAGCCCGTGTACCAGGTCCAGCCGCCGCGGCCGACGTGCGGCGGGTGACCGCCGATGTCGGCGGCGACCACGTACGGCTCCACGCGGTAGAGCGCGCAGTCCTCGCGCGTGACGGCGCGGCGCATGGGCGAGAGGTAGCGGAAGAGGTCGTGGGCGCGGTCGGCGTCGCCCAGCTCCGCGAACGCCCAGGCCGCCCACACGGCCCCGTGGGTGTACTGGCCGCCGTTCTCCCTGATGCCGGGCGGGTAGGCGGCGATGTAGCCCGGGTCGGCGCCCCGCCCCGTGAACGGCGGGGTGAAGAGCCTGACGAGCGCGTGCTCGTCGTCGACGAGCCTCTCGTCGGCGGTGGCCATGCTCAGCCGCGCGCGGGCGGGCTCGGCGGCGCCCGACAGCACCGACCAGGCCTGCGCGATCACGTCGATCTCGCACTCCGGCTGGCCCCTGGCGCCGAGCGGCGAGCCGTCGTCGTAGAAGGCCCTGATGTAGCGGTCCCAGTCCCAGGCGCGCTCCTCGATGGCCGTGACGAACGCGTCGGCGCGGGCCTCCAGCTCGTCGGCGCGCGCGTGGAGGTCCCGCAGGCGGCACAGCGGCGCGAAGCGGCGCAGGGCGGCGACGAGGAACCACGCCAGCCACACGCTCTCGCCGCGTCCGCCCGCCCCCACGCGGTCGAAGCCGTCGTTCCAGTCGCCGGTGCCTATGAGCGGCAGGCCGCGCGGGCCCGTGCGGGAGGCGCGGTCGAGGGCCCGCAGGCCGTGCTCGAGGAGCGTGGCCGAGAGGCGGCCGGGGGCGTACTCGGCGTAGCGCTCGTGCTCGTCGTCGGCCAGCGGCGCGCCCTCGAGGAAGGGCGCCTCCTCGTCTAGCACGCCCTCGTCGCCCGTCGCCTCCACGTAGAGCGCGGTGACGTAGGGCAGCCAGACGAGGTCGTCGGTGATCTTGGTGCGCACGCCCCGCGCCCCGGGCGGGTGCCACCAGTGCAGCACGTCGCCCTCGGGGAACTGGCGCGACGCGGCGAGCAGGAGCTGCGCGCGCGTGAGGTGCGGGGCCGTGTGCAGCAGCGCCAGCGAGTCCTGTAGCTGGTCGCGGAAGCCGATCGCCCCGCTCGACTGGTACGTCGCCGTGCGACCCCAGAGCCGGCAGGCGACGACCTGGTGCAGCAGCCAGCGGTTCACGAGGAGGTCGAGGGCCGGGTCGGGCGTGCTGACCTGGAGCTGGCCGAGGAGCTCGTCCCAGCGCTCGCGCGCCTCGACCAGGCCGGCCTCGCGGCGCGCGTAGCGGCGCGCCAGGTCGCGGGCCTGCGCGTCGTCGTCGCCCTGGCCGAGCGCGAACACCGCCACGGCCTCGCCGTGCGGCGGGACGTCGAGGTGCACCTGCAGGGCCGTCATGGGGGCCGCCACGCCCTCGACGCGCCCGCTGAGCCCGATGCGCGTGAGGGCCGCCGGCCGGCGGCGGCCCCCGCCGCCGTAGAACTCGTGGCGGTCGGCCGTCACGCCGTGGACCGCGCGGTCGCTGGCGAGGAACGCGACCCGCCCCGGGTGCTCGAGGTGGAACGGGTTCGCGACCAGCACGGCGTTGGAGGCGGTGTCGAGGCGACACCTGAGGTACGGCGCGGAGCCGACCCGGTCGACGCCGAGGACCCAGTCGACGGCGTACGTGGCCGTCACGCGCCGGGGCCTGCCCGTGGTGTCGCGCAGCCTCAGCTCCACGACCTTGACGGTGGCGTCGGGCGGCACGTGGACCGACATTGCCTGGTCGAGTCCGTGGCTGGCGTGCCGGAACGTGGTGGCGGCGGCCTCGTGGGTGACCGCGTACTCGGCGTCGGGCGAGGGCGGGCACGGCAGCGGGGTGGGGCTCCACACCGCCGCCGTCTCCTCGTCGCGCAGGTAGAGCGCCTCGCCGCTGGGGTCCACGAGGGGGTCGTTCGCCCACGGCGTCAGGCGGTTCTCGCCGCTGTTGAGGCACCAGGTCGTCGACGCGCCCGACTCGCTGACCAGCGTCCCGAACCGCTCGTTCGCCAGCACGTTCACCCACGGGGCCGGCGTGGGCTGGCGCGGCGTCACGCGGACCGTGTACGCGGTCCCGCCCGGCTCGAAGCCGCCGTGACCGTTGTAGAAGGCGAGGCGACCGGGTTCGAGCCGCCCGCGACGCGCCCCCTCGTCGGCGGGCAGCGGCGGGCTCGGCGTCCGCACCGGACGCAGACGCGGCAGCGGCGCCGGCACGTCCGCCAGCTCGGCGAGCTGCTCGTCTACCGGCCTGCCGGGCTCGAGCACGACCCGCGCGGCCGCGTGCAGCGTCGCGCGCTCCGCATCCGTGAGCGTCCGGCCGCGCACCACGTGTACGCCGCCGTCGCGATCGAGCCAGCCCTCCACGTGGCGGGCGCTCACCAGGCGCCTGATGCGCTCCGCGAGCGGCTGGTCGTAGGCGTCGTCGTGGTCGTTGAGCAGCACGAGGTCGAAGGCCAGGCCGCGTCCGCGCGCGTAGGACTGCGCCGCGAGCGCCAGGTCGACGGTCTCCTCGACGTGCACCTCGCCCAGCGGCAGCAGCACCACGGGCAGGTCGCCGGACAGCCCGAAGCGCCACAGGCCGCCCACGCCGGAGCGGGGCGGTTCGCCGCGGTCGCGCCGCACCGGACGCTGGTAGACGAGGGACGAGATCAGCCGCTGCGCCGTGCGCCAGCGCGCCGAGTCGAGGCCCAGGCGCTCCAGCTCGAGGCCGGCGCGCTCGGCGGCGCGCTCCAGCGCGCGGTCCACGGCGGCGAGCGTGCCCACGTAGGCCATCGCGGCCTCGGTGTCGGCGCGCGAGCGACCCGCGGCGGCCACGAAGGCGAGCCTCGAGGTGCCGTGGGCCCTGACTGTGAGCCCGGCGCGCAGGGCGACGACGGGGTCGAGCGGGTTGGTCACGACCCCGCCGAGGGGAGAGGGTCCGCGCAAGGCGGCGGGCAGCCGGTAGTCGCCCCAACGCCCGAGGAAGCGCTCCCTGTCCGTCTCGATGCTCACGGCCGGCTCCCGGCCCACGGGCGCGACGACGGCGTGGCGCCACACGACCTCGGCGTCGCGCGGCGAGCGCCGGCGGCGCCTCAGCTCCACCACGCCCGGCGCGGGCTCGCTCGCCTCGACGAAGAGCTTGACGAACGCCGGGTGGCGACGGTCCTCGCCGTCCGGCGCCAGCACCGGCTCCGCCGCTCGGGTCAGCGCCAGGCGACGCGGGCGGCCCTCCAGCTCGCCCACCTCGACGCGCCACAGCTCGACGTCGTGGTCGGGGTCCACGGCGGCGTCCACCGTCACGAGCAGCCCGTCGCCCCTGACCCGGTACCTGATGACGTGGGGCAGCACCTCGACCTCGAAGCCCGCCGCCGCGGCGGCGCCGGGCGCGAGCAGCGGCCTGGTCGTCCCGGCGTCGAGGTCGGTGAGGTAGAGCCACTGGCCGCCTGCGGGCAGCACGGGGTCGGGCCGCCAGCGCGACAGGGCCACGCCGCGCCACTGGGCCTTGCCGCCGCCGCGGTCGTCGAGCAGGAGCTGGTAGCGTCCGTTGCCGAGCGGGAACGCTAGCGGCATGCGCCCGCGCGGCACGACGTGCCACGGCTCCACGCGGACGGGGCGCCCGCCAGGCGGCAGCTCCCCGGCGCGGGCGTGCTCCGGCCTCTCCAGCGGTCCGGCCAGCGGCGTGCGCTCGTAGAGCACCGGCGCCACGGCCGCGACCCTGGCGTCGGCGTGGAAGCGCGACGGCAGGTCGGCGCCCGCCACGGCGTTGCCCAGCGCGTTGAGGACCATGGCCTGGTGGTGCGCCATGTAGGTGCGGACGACCACGGCGGGCTTGCCGAGCGGCAGGCGGGCGGGCGTGAAGTCGACGGCGTCGTAGAGCCCGTAGATGCCGCGGGCACCGTGCGCCTCGAGCGCGTCGAGGTTCTCCAGCACGGCCTGGGGCGCCACGGGCAGGGCGAGCACGGACGCGTAGGGGGCGATCACGTGGTCGCGGACGTCGCGTCGCAGGGCGAGGTCCTCGACGCCGAACGCCCTGTACTGGTACTCGCCGTCGGCGCCCACCAGGGCGAACGCCGACTCGGACACGCCCCACGGCGTGCCCCTGGCGCGGGCGTGCGCGCGCTGGGCGTTGACGGCGTTGACGCAGGCGTCGTGGAGCAGGGTCCAGCGCGGCATGCGCGTGAGCAGAGGCGGCATCAGGTACTCGAAGGCGGTGCCGCTCCACGACAGCAGGGCGCGGCGGCCGCCCACGCCGCCGAAGGGGCGCGACAGGTGCACCCAGTGGTCCGTCGGCACCCGGCCGAGCGCGATGGCGACGAGGCTCAGCAGGCGGGACTCCGAGGCGAGCATGTCGTAGGCGGGCTCGTCGAGGTCGTCCTCGTCTGGCCGGTAGCCCAGCCGGAAGACGCGCCGCCAGTCGTCGAAGAGGAAGTCGAGCTCGGTCTCCGCCACGAAGCCCTCGCACAGCGTGGCCAGGTGGGCTGTGGTCTCGAGGGTCGTGCGCAGCAGGTCCTCGGCGGCGTCGACGGCGCGGCGCAGGCGGTCGCACCACTCGACGACGCCGTGCTGTCCGAGACCGCCCAGGCCCGTGGCCGCGGCGGAGCGCAGCTCGGTCAGGAGCTCCCTGACGCGTCCGTACACGGCCGGCAGCTCCGCCAGCGGCACGCTCACCGGGAGCGAGGAGAGCGCGTCCCTCGTCCGGCCGACCTCGGTCGCCTCCTGCGCCCGTCGCAGCGCCGTGGGCGCCTCGGCGAGGGCGCGGTGCCACGGCAGCAGGAGGGCGACGTCGCGGTCGATGGCCTCGGCGTCGGCGACCACGCGGCGGCGCCACTCGGCGAGGGCCGCGAGCTCGTCGGCCCTGAAGCGGCGGGTGCCCCGCAGCAGCGGCAGCACGCTCTCGTCCACCTCGGCGAGGCGCCTCCGCATGGTCCCGAGCAGCTCCGGCCAGCGGTGCTCGTCGTCGAGGGCCGCGGCGACCTCGGAGCGCAGGGCGGCGAGCAGCTCCACCGTGCGCCCCCCTGGGTCGACCGCGCCCACCACGTCGCCGGCCACGCCCAGGCTGTCGAGGAGGCCCTCCCAGCGCTCGCGCCGCCACGCCCGCTTGCCGGGCAGCTCGAGCAGCGCCTGCCGCAGCGTCAGCAGCGCGGCCAGGAGGTTGCCGCTGTCGACCGCCGAGACGTAGCGGGGCCGCAGCGGCCTCAGGGTCCTCGTGTCGTACCAGTTCAGGAAGTGGCCCCTGACGCGCTCGAGGCGGCCCAGCGTCTCGAACGCGCGCGCCAGGCGCGCCGTGAGCCCCACGAGGCCGAGGTAGCCGAGGTCGTAGGCCGTGACGCACGACGTGAGGTAGAGGCCGACGTTCGTCGGGGAGGTGCGGTGCGCCACCGTCGCCAGCGGCTCCTCCTGGAAGTGGTCGGGCGGCAGCCAGTTGTCCTCCGGCCCGACGAAGCGCTCGAAGAAGTGCCACGTCTGACGGGCCAGGCGCCGCAGCCTGGCGCGCTGCCGCCGGCTGGGCACGTAGGCCTGCTCGGGGACGCTCCGCCCGGTGACGGCGGCCAGCCACGGCGCGACCGTCCACAGCGCCAGCACCCACGCGGCGCCGGCCACGGCGCCGGGTGAGAGCGCCGGCAGGGCCACCGCCAGCGCCAGGGCGAGGAGCGGTGAGACGGCCATGCGCCGCCACGCCGCCGCGAGCGTGAGGCTGCCCAGCGCCCGCTCGGCGCCCGCGGCCGTCGTCCACTGCAGGAGGTGGCGGCGCGTGACGGCGAGCCGGTAGAGCGTCGTGACGATCGCGCGCACGCGCACCCAGGCGTCGTGCGCCAGCGTCGTGGTGCGCCACGCCAGGCGTCCGAGGTAGCGCAGCACCGCCGTGGAGCCCGCCCTGGCGGCGCCCGGGTAGCGCAGGTGCAGCAGCCTGTCGAGGAGCTCCGGCAGCTCGGGCACCGCCTCGAACGCCAGCACGAACAGCGTCCACGAGGTCGCCGTCGGCACGCCGGCCAGCCAGCCGAGGGCCAGCAGCGCCACCTCGGCCGGCCTGGCGAGGCTGGCGACGAGCGGCAGCGTGGCCTGCCACCTGGCCACGCGCGACGCGCTGGCCAGTCCGAGCCGGCCGGGGCGCAGCAGGAAGGGCAGCACCTGCCAGTCGCCCCGCGTCCAGCGGTCGAGCCTGACGGTCTCGGCGATGTGGTGGCGCGGCTCGCGCTCGAGGACCTGGCAGTCGCCCACGTGCGCCACGCCGCCGAGCATGCCCTCGAGCAGGTCGTGGCTCAGGAGCGCGTTCTCCGGCGCCCGGCCGAGGACCGTCGCGGCGAACGCCCTCACGTCGAAGAGCGCCTTGCCCTGGAACAGGCCGCGGCCGAAGAGGTCCATGAACGCGTTCGAGACGCGGTGGTGGTAGAGGTCGATGGGCGCCCCGCCCGACATGAGCAGGCGCAGGTAGGTGGCGCGCTCCGACTCGGGGTGCTCGTCGAGCCGCGGCTGGGCGAACGTGTAGCCCCGCCTGAGGCTCCGCCCGTCGGCGGCGACGTACGGCCTGTTCAGGGGGTGGGCGAGACAGGCGATCAAACGCGTCGCCTCCCCGGGCGGCAGGGTCGTGTCGGCGTCGAGGGTCAGCACGAAGGCCAGGCGCCCCCGCAGCTCGGGACCCAGCGGGTCGTCGAGGTAGGTGCCGCGCTCGCCCGTGGTCAGGAGACGCACGAGCTCCTCGACCTTGCCGCGCTTGCGCTCCCAGCCGATCCACTTGCCCTCGCCGTGGTTGTAGAGGCGCCGGCGGTGCAGCACGAAGAAGCGCCGCTCCTGGCCGCCGGTCAGCCTGGCGTCGAGGTCGGCGACGCGCCGCCTGAGGTAGGCCAGCAGCTCGTCGTCGCCCGGCGTCGTCTCGGCGTCGGCGTCGGCGAAGTCCGTCAGCAGCGCGTACCAGATGCGCGGGTCGGGGTCGGCGGCGTGGTGCAGCTCCAGGCGCGCCGCGAGGGCGTCGACGTCGTCCTCGCCGGCGACGATCGCGGGCACCACGAGCAGGGTCTCGGCCCCCTCCGGCACGCCGCGCTCGGGGTCGAAGCGCGGGAGGAACCGGGGCGGCACGGCGCGGGCCACGACCCAGTGGACCAGGGCCGTGGCGCTCGTCACCGCCGGCGCCACGACGAGCAGCGCCGCCAGCGCGGCCAGCCACGGCGAGACGGCGCCGGCGGCCGCCACGACGGGCACGCCGAGGGCCACGGAGAGCAGCGCCACCGACGGCGCGTAGAGCCACGCCCTGTGGGAGGGCAGGCGGAGCTCCCGCACCAGCCGGTGGTCGCGCCCGAGGCCCAGGACCTCGGCCAGCTCCGCGGTCCCGGCGTCGACGAGGTAGTACCCCACGTGCCTCGCCTCCGACGGCGCGTCCGGGCCGGCGGAACGTGCCGCCTCGACGGCGCGCCGGGCGACCTCGTGCTCCGGCACGCCGCCGGCGGCGGCGAGGCGGGCGACGGCGTGGCGGTAGTGGTCGCGCGACGCGAAGTCCATGCGCCGGTAGACTCCGGCCGGGTCCTCGCGCAGCACGGCCTCGACGGGCGAGAGCTCCTCGACGAACCGGAGCCAGTTCCAGCGCTCCAGCGCCACGAGGCTCCTGACGGCGGCGGCCACGGACGCGTTCGCCTCGGCGGTGGGGGTGGGGTCGAGGAGCGCGGCCAGGGTCGCCTCGAGGCGCTTGAGCGAGACGAGCCGGAGGAAGTTCGGCAGCGACCAGAGCTCGGCCTGTGTCAGGCCGTCGGCGGCGGCCACGCGGTGCACGACGAGGCGGAGCTCCTCGGGCGAGAACTCGCCGCCGGCGAGGTCGAGCGCCGCCTCCGCCATCGCCGCCGCGCGGTAGCGCCCGGCCAGCGGGCCCTCGACGTAGCGCGGCAGCGGCCCCAGGTCCGCCGGCGTGAGCCCGGTGCGGACGTGCCTGAGGGCCCGCTGGACCGTGGGCCAGTTGTCGAGCAGCCACTCGCGCCCCACGCTGGGCGGGCCCTGCTCCTCGCGCGCCGCCAGCTCCTTGACGAGGTCGCGCGGCACCCGCGGCGGACGCAGTCGCGGCGCCTCCGCGCGCCCGCGCGGCGACCCCACCGGCGCGAGCAGCGCGGCCTCCCAGCCAGAGCGCCCCGCGCCCGTCGGCAGCGTCATGGCGCGCTCAGTGGCCCGGGCGCTGCTCCGCGGCCGCCGCCACGGCGGCCGCCACCGCGCCGGCCTCCAGGTCCTGGACGACGAGCAGCGGGGCCGACCCGAAGCGCGCCAGCGTCTGCACGGTCCTGCCGAACGGCAGGCTGCCCGTGCCCGAGGCGCCGTGGGCGCAGGCCACCACGAGGTCGGGCTCCTCGCGCGAGACGGCCTCGTGCAGGTGCTCCGGCGCGCCGTGGTGCCCGTGGACGAGGCCGCGCGCCCTCACGCCGTCGGTGGCCAGCCGGCCCGCCAGGGCGGTGAGGTACGCCTCTGCCTCGGCCTGGTTCGTCTGCATCAGCCTCTCGAGGTGGCGCCGCGCCTCCGGCGAGCGCAGCGTGCCGTTGAGCAGGCCGAGCGGCGTGATCACGTGGCAGAGGAGCAGCTCGGCGTCGTGCGCCTTGGCGATCTCGCCGGCGGCGGCGACCGCGTACTCGGCGCGCTGCGAGCCGTCGAGCGGCGCCACGATGCGGCGGTAGCCGCGCCGCCCGGCGTCGTCGGCGGGCGGCGGGGCGTCGGTCCGCGCCAGCAGGACGGAGACGCTGGGCAGCGAGAACAGCTTGTGCGCCACGGAGCCGAGCCCCGTCCCGTCCCCGCCCCCGTGCCCGCGGGCGCTGAGGACGACGAGGTCGTGGTTGTGCTCGACGGCCCAGCGCGCGATGGCGTCGGCCGCCTGGCCGTCGACGACCGCCACCTCGACGTCGGGGACGTCGTTGGCCAGGCGGCCGGCCACCTCCTCGAGGTACGCCGTGGCCCGGCCCCGCTCGAACTCGTAGCCGAGCGGGTCCCAGCCGGCGGCGGCCGTGGGCTCCAGGACGTGGAGCAGCGTGACCTTTACCGGCGCGACGCGCGCGAGCGCCCTGACGTGGTCGAGGGCGGCCTCGGCACGCTGCGACGTGTCCAGAGGGACGAGCAGACGCTGGAACGTGGGACGCCACCTCCTCCCTCGCCAGGCCCCGAGCCTGACGATGGTGCGGGTTTTCGTTGACGAGAGGGCGGAGACCCCGCGGTAACCCGTTGACGGGTCCGCACGGAGACTCCGTCAGCGTTCGTAGTCCAGGATACAGGGCGCCGGCGTCCCCACCCCCGCCGCGGGCTACGTACGCCGGCGCGTCAGAAGCGCTCGGTGACGGTCTTCACCTCGGTGAACAGCCGCAGGTAGTCGGGTCCGCCGGCCTTCGAGTTCGTGCCGGAGAGGTCGAAGCCGCCGAACGGCTGCACGCCCACCAGGGCGCCGGTGATCTTGCGGTTGACGTAGAGGTTGCCGACGCGGAACTCGCGCCTGGCGCGCTCGATGCGGGCGCGGTCGCGGCTGATCAGACCGCCCGTGAGCGCGTAGGTCGTGGAGTTCGCGTACCTCAGGGCGGCGTCGAAGTCGGGGGCCTCGAGGACCGCGACGACCGGACCGAAGATCTCCTCGCAGGCGATCCTCGCGCCGGGCGGCACGTCGGCGAAGACCGTGGGCTGCACGTAGTAGCCGGGACCCGCGTCGGCCGCCCTGCCGCCGCCCGTAGCCAGGCGTGCCTCGCCCTTGCCGGTCTCGAGGTAGCCGAGGACCTTGTCGTACTGGCGCTGGTTGATGACGGCGGCGACGTCGTGGTTCTCCTCGGCGGGGCCGACGCGCAGCGCCTCGACTGCGGCGACGAAGCGCTCCAGCACCTCGTCGTAGACGTCCTTCACGACGATCAGGCGGCTCATCGCCGAGCACTTCTGCCCCTGGAAGCCGAAGCCGCTGGTCACGGCCGCGCTCACCGCCAGGTCGAGGTCCGCGGTCTCGTCCACGACGAGCGCGTCCTTGCCGCCCATCTCGAGGAACACGCGCTTGACCCAGCGCTGCCCCGGCTGCAGCCTGGCGGCGCGCTCGTTGATGCGCAGGCCGGTCGCCACGGAGCCCGTGAAGTTCACGAAGCGGGTGCGCGGGTGGTCGACGAGCGCGTCGCCGAGGTCGGCGTCGGCGCCGGTGAGCAGGTTGATCACCCCCGGCGGGAAGCCGGCCTCCGCGACCATCTCCATGAACTTCGCGGCGATGACGGGCGTGCTGGGCGACGGCTTGAGGATCACGGCGTTCCCCACCACGACGGGCGCGACGGTCGTGCCCACCAGGATCGCCAGCAGGAAGTTCCACGGCGGTATGACCACGCCCACGCCCATGGGCTGGTAGAAGCTCGTGTTCTCCTCGCCCGGGTAGTGGTGCGTGCGGAGCGGTGCTTCCAGGCGCAGGGCCTCGCGCGCGTAGTACTCGCAGAAGTCGATGGCCTCGGCGACGTCGGCGCTGGCCTCGACGTAGTTCTTCGCGGCCTCGAACACCTCCCACGCCGCCAGCTCGGCGTGGCGCCGGCGCATGATCGCCGCGAGCTTCACGAGGTAGCGGGCGCGCTCGAGCATCGTCAGCCGCGACCAGCCCTCGTAGGCCTCGTACGCCGCGGCGAAGGCCGCCTCGACGTGCTCCGCCTTGCCCAGCGACGCCCGGCCCACGACGCGGTCGGGGAAGCAGGGGTCGAGCGAGTCGAGGCGCTCCGCGGTGTGGACGGGCTCGCCGCCGATCACGAGCGGGTAGTCGCGCCCGAGCCGGTCCCTGACGTCGTCGAGGGTCAGGCGGAAGCTCGCGAGGACGTCGGGGTCCGAGAAGTCCAGGAAGGGCTCGTTGCGGTAGGGTTCGAACGGTTCCATGTCGCTCTCCCGTCGGCGCGTCCCGCCCGCGCCTGCGGCGCGCGGTCGCGCGGTTCTCGTGGTCGTGGCCGCGGGTGCGGGGCCGGCCCGGCCCCCGCGGCGCCGGTCAGCCGAACAGGCCCCGCAGCACGAAGCCCAGGTTCGCCGGGCGCTCGGCCAGGCGACGGCTGTAGTAGCCGTACCAGTCGTCGCCGAAGGGCACGTAGAGGCGCAGCGGCCGGCCGGCCGCGGCGAGGCGGTCCTGCAGGTGCGGCCGCACGCCGTAGAGCATCTGGACGCCGTACGCGTCGGCGCTCAGGCCCGCGGCGTCGACGTGCGCCAGGGCCCGGTCGAGCAGGCGCTCGTCGTGGGTCGCGATGTCCACGTGCGCCCCCGCGGCGAGGCCGCGAGCCACCAGGCCCATGAACGCCTCGTCGACGTCCCGCTTCGACCGTAGCGCCACGTCCTCCGGCTCGCTGTAGGCGCCTTTGACGATGCGCAGCGTCGGCCGCGGCGCCAGCTCGAGGAGGCGTCCGAGGTCGCCGGGCGTGCGGTGGAGGTAGCTCTGCAGGACGGTGGCCACGTGGTCGTGGCCGCGGCGGCGCAGCGCGAGGTAGAGGTCGAGGGTGCCGTCGACGTAGGCGGAGCTCTCCATGTCGAGGCACATCGTCCCGCCGACGCGTCCGAGCGCGCACGCCAGCTCGTGGGCCAGCTCCAGCGCCAGCGCGGGGGAGACGCCCAGGCCGAGCTGGCTGGGCTTGACGCTGAAGTACGGCTCCACGCCGGCCTCGTGCACGCCCTCCACCGCCGCGGCGATGCGGGCCGCCGACTCGCGCGCCGCGGCCTCCGAGGCCACGAACTCGCCGAGCACGTCGATGATCACGCCCTTGCCGCTGGCCTCTATGGCCTTGAGCTTCGGCAGCGCCGACTCCAGGTCGGGCCCGGCGACGAAGCGGCCCACGCCCAGCCTCCAGCCGTGCCGCTCCACGAAGCCGCGCACCCACCGCGCGTCGGCCGTCGCGAGGACCGCGCGCCGGTACAGGTCGTCGAGCTGCGGCATACGGGGCTCATCTTACCCGCGGGGCCCGCGCCCCCGGACCGCGACCGGGTCGGCTCATACACGCGCGACGCGCGTGCCCCACGGGCCTTAGTAAGACTTCCGACAGCCCACGGGGAAGCGGCGGCGCTACGCTTCTTGATGACGCGCGGCCGGGTCCCGGTTCCTCACGTGGACAGCAGGGTGACCGCGGCGGGCGCCCTCCGAGGTGAGTCGATGCGTGTAGTCGCGGGCCACCGTCTTCCCGGTGGGAGGAGACCCGAGTGAACCTGCTCTTCGTGCGCCACGGCGAGACGGACTGGGCGCTGGTGGAGTCGCGAGGGGCCAGGGGGTGGGCCAAGGACTTCGCGCCGCTCACGCAGCTCGGTCGCCTGCAGATCGACACGATCGCCCGCGACTACCGGCTCAAGGAGGCGGAGGCGATCCTCTGCAGCACGTTCACGCGCGCGCTCGAGTCGGGGGCGCGCCTGTCGCGTGCCCTCAACAAGCCGCTCTACGTCGAGCACGACCTCCACGAGTGGCTGCCGCAGAAGGACCCGCTGGCCGACTACGACGACCGCATGCTGGCCGAGGCGAAGAAGACCCTCTCCGGCACGGCGCCGTTGCCCGAGCCCGCGCCGTGGGAGAGCCTGGAGGAGGTGCGCAGCCGCGTGCTCGGCGTGCTGCGCCGCTACAAGCGCTTCAACACGCTGATCGTCGTGACGCACGGCGTGGTGATCAGCAGCATCATCGGGGTCGACAGGCAGGTGGAGCACGCCGAGATCGTCCCCTACACCCTCGACCTCGACGAGGAGCAGACGGCGCCGGCGGTAGAGTCTCACCCGTGACGGCACGGGTGACCCTGCCCTACGAGGGCGACCTCGAGGGGCGCGTCGTCCGCCTCACGCCCCTGAGGCGCGACGACGTGCCCGCGCTCCTCGCGATCGCGAAGGCGGCGCCGCACGAGTACGACCTCACCTCCACGCCGCGCGACGAGGCGGAGGCCGACGCCTACTTCGGCGAGGCGCTGGCCGAGGTCGCGGCGGGCACGGCTCACGTGGTGACGGTGAGGGACGCCGCGGGCACGGTCATCGGCACGTCGCGTCTGCGCGCCTACGACGCCAGGCACCGACGCTGCGAGCTCGGTTACACCTGGTACCACCCCGGCGTGTTCCGCACCGCCGTGAACACCGAGTGCAAGCTGCTGCTCCTCGAGCTGGCCTTCGAGGGCCTGGGCGTGAACCGCGTGCAGATCCAGACCGACGCCCGCAACCTGCGCTCGCAGCGCGCGGTCCTCGCGCTCGGCGCCGAGTTCGAGGGCGTCCTGCGCCGGCACATGGTGGCCAAGGACGGCTACGTGCGGGACAGCGTGATCTTCTCGATCGTCGACACGACCTGGCCGTCGGTGCGGCTGCGCCTGCGCGAGCGGCTGGAGGAGCGCCTCGCGCGCGGCGCGCCGAGCCCCGCCGGCTGAGGGAACGTCCCGCCCGCGCCCGACCGTTCCTCCTGCGGCTCGCGGCGAGCCCGGGACGTCAGCGGATGCCGTGCAGGATCTCTTCGAGGCCCTCGGGGTCGGTGATGAAGACCTCCTTGGGCCGCGTCTCGATCACGCCCTCGGACTCCAGCGCCTTGAGGGCACGCGTGACGGTCTCGCGCGACGTGCCGGCCAGGTTCGCCAGCTCCTGGTGCGTGAGGCGCACGAGCGCGCGGTCCTCGGCGAGGTCGACGACCCCGCCGCGGTAGAGGCGCAGCAGCACGTAGGCGACGCGCCCCTGCGCGTCCTGGTAGGAGAGCACCTGCGACTCGTCGTCCATGCCGCGCAGCCTGGCGGCCAGCGTGCTCGTGAGGTTGAGGTTCATCGCCGGGTAGTCGGAGATGAGGCGCCGGAAGTCGTCGTTGAAGAGCAGGTAGCAGTGGACCTCGTTCAGGGTCGTGACCGTGGCGCTGCGCGTGGTCTGGCCGAGCAGCGCCATCTCGCCGAAGAACTCCGGCGGCTGGAGGATGGCGAGGGTCTTCTCGTGGCCGCCCAGGTCCACCTTCGACAGCTTCACGAGGCCCTTCGCCATGATGTAGAGGGCCTCGCCCTTGTCGCCCTCCTGGAAGATCGTCGCGCCGGGCTCGAACACCCGCTTGCGCACCGCGGAGGCCGCGATCTCGAGAGCGCGCTCCGGCACGCCGTGGAAGAGCGGGACCCTGGCCAGTTGCTCCTTGATCTCGCCGACGGTCTCGGCTGCCATCTGACCTCCAACCGGCCGCGCGCCGCGCCACTCCCGTGCTTTCGCGGTCCAGAACGTATAGTACCAGCGTGGCGAGCGTGCTGGCGTGTGAAGGAGTGCGCCGCCGCTTCCGCACCCCCGCCGGAGACGTGGAGGTCCTGCGCGGCGTGGACCTCACGGTCCGCGCCGGCGAGCTGGCCGTGATCCTGGGGCCGAGCGGCTCGGGCAAGAGCACCCTGCTCCACGTCCTCGCCGGCCTCGACAGGCCCGACGCCGGGGAGGTCTGGTGGGGGGAGACGCCGCTGAGCAGCCTCGACCGCTCCGCGCTGGCGGCGCGGCGCGCCGGGAACGTCGGGCTGGTGTTCCAGCAGCACTACCTGCTCGAGGACCTCACGGCGCTGGAGAACGTGCTGCTGCCCATGCGCATCGTCGGCGACGTCGACGAGCGGCGCGGCCGCGAGCTACTCGAGGCGGTCGGGGTAGCGCACCGCGCCGGGCACCTGCCGTCGCACCTCTCGGGGGGCGAGCGTCAGCGCGTCGCCGTCGCGCGCGCGCTGGCGCTCGACCCGCCCTGCCTCATCGCCGACGAGCCGACGGGCTCGCTCGACCGTCCGCGCGCGCTCGAGGTGTTCGGGCTGCTGCGCGACCTGGCGGCCGAGCGCGGCAAGGCCGTGACCCTGGTGACGCACGACGAGACGCTGCTGGGCGAGGCGCGCCGGCCCGGGGTGCGGGTGTCGGTCTACCGCCTGACCGACGGCGTGCTCGTGGGGGACGCCGCCCTGGCGCCGCCGCTGAACGCACCGTGAAGTGGCGCCGCAGGCACACTGTGATAATCTCCACGCGTACCGCAAGAGTCGGGCCTCGCCCCTTCGAGGCGAGCAAGCAGATCTTGGAGGTGTCATGAAGAAGCTAGTGACGGCTCTCCTGGCCCTGGCGTTCCTAGGCCTGGCGAGCGCTCAGACCCTCGTCTACGGGACGAGCGGGTTCCCGTCGTCGCTCGACGCCGTCGACTCGCAGGACGGCAACTCGCTCGTGGTCAGCTCGCAGATCACCGAGCGCCTCGTCGACTTCGAGCCCGGCGGCACCGACCTGGTGCCCGGCCTCGCCACCGAGTGGAGCGCGAACGAGGACGCCACGGTGTGGAACTTCGTGCTCCGCGAGGGCGTGACGTTCCACGACGGCACCCCGTTCGACGCCGAGGCGGTGAAGTTCAACATCGACCGCTGGAACGACCCGAACCACCCGTACAGCGGCCGTGACCAGGGCAAGACCTTCGTGCCCTGGGGCTGGGTCTTCGGCGGTCCTATCGGCGAGGGCAACCTGATCCAGGAGGTCAGCGTCGTCAACGACCACGAGGTCCAGATCACGCTGACCAAGCCGGCGCCGTTCCTGCCCGCGCTGTTCGCGGCCATCTACTTCCAGTTCAGCAGCCCGACGGCGATCATGGAGAACGGCGTGGCCTACGGCACGCCCTCCGTGGGCGCGGTCGGCACCGGGCCCTTCAAGTTCGTCGAGTGGGTCGAGGGCGAGCGCATCGTCCTCGAGCGCAACGACGACTACTGGGGCGGCCCTGCCCAGGTCGAGCAGGTCGTGTTCCGCGGCATCCCCGAGCCGACGGCTCGCCTCGCCGAGCTGCAGGCAGGCACCATCGACATCGCCGTGCTGCTGTCGGCCGACGACCTGGCGACGATCGAGAACGACCCGAACCTCAAGGCCGTGATCCCCGAGACCGAGCTGAACGTCGGCTACATCGCCATGCACCAGGCGACCGAGCCCCTCGACAACCCGCTCGTCCGCCAGGCGATCGCCCACGCCATCGACCGCGACGCGATCATCGAGGCGTTCTACGGCGGTCTCGGCGTGCCGGCGCAGGGCTTCATCCCCTCGACGATGTTCGGTCAGCCCGAGCCGTGGCCGTACGACTACGACCCCGAGCGCGCCCGCGAGCTCCTGGCCGAGGCCGGATACCCCGACGGGTTCTCGGTCGACTTCTGGTACATGCCGGTGAGCCGGCCCTACTACCCGGCGCCGCAGCCGATCGCCGAGACCATCGCCAGCTACCTGGCCGAGGTGGGCATCGAGGCCAACCTGCAGACCGAGGACTGGACGACGTACCTCGCCGACTACCAGACCGGCAAGTTCCCCATGTACATGCTGGGCTGGAACGCCGACTACGCCGACCCCGACAACTTCCTCATGACGTTCTTCGGGCCCACGGCCCCGAACGACCTGGGCTGGGACGACGCGGAGGTCCGCGACATGCTCCAGCAGGCCCGCCAGGTCGCCGACCCCGACGTGCGCGCCGCCCTCTACTCCGAGGTCGGCAACGCCGTCGCCGAGGCCGTCCCCTCGATCCCGTTCGCGCACAACCGCACGCTGAACGCCGTGCGCGCGAACATCGACGGCTGGATCGCCAGCCCGCTCGGCTACTCGTCGGTGAGCCTGCACTCCGTCTCGAAGGCCGAGTAAGTCACTAGCCAAGCGCGGCCGGGCAGCCCCTTCCTGGGGCGCCCGGCCGCCGTCCGCCCTCACGGGAGAAGGCGTACTTGACGGCCTACCTGCTGCGCCGCGTGCTGGGCCTCGTGCCCGTGCTCATCGGCGTGACCCTGCTCATCTTCTTCCTCACGCGCGTCATCCCCGGCGACCCGGCGACGGCCATGCTGGGCCAGCGCGCGGCGCCCAACCTCGTGCAGCGCCTGCGCACCGACCTGGGGCTCGACCGCCCCCTGTTCGTCAACCTCCAGAAGGCGCAGGAGACTGGCGACTGGCGCGACTTCTTCGACAGCCAGTACTTCTCTTTCATGGCGGGGCTGCTGAGGTTCGACCTCGGCCGCTCCATCTACACGCTCATCCCCATCACCGAGAGCCTGCGCCACCGCTTCGCGGCCACCTTCGAGCTGACGCTGGCGGCCATGGTCTTCGCCGTGGCCATTGGGGTGCCC
The DNA here is from genome assembly GCA_036381035.1 of Trueperaceae bacterium. Taxonomy (NCBI): domain Bacteria; kingdom Thermotogati; phylum Deinococcota; class Deinococci; order Trueperales; family Trueperaceae; species Trueperaceae bacterium. Next base: position 23,245 of record DASVDQ010000045.1, read on the forward strand.
GCGGGCGTGTTCGCGGCCACGCGCCGCGGCACGCTCGCCGACACGGCGATGATGCTGCTCGCGCTCTCGGGCGTGTCGTTCCCCGTGTTCTGGCTGGCCATCATCATGATCTACGTCTTCTCGGTGACCCTCGGCTGGCTGCCGCCGTCCGGCCGCCTCTCGGTGGGCCTGTCGCTCGAGCCGGTCACGGGCATCTACGTCATCGACGCGCTGCTGCGCGGCCAGGGGAGGGCGGCCCTCGACGCCGCCAGGCACCTGGTCATGCCGGCGCTGGCGCTGGGCTCGATCCCGCTGGCCATCGTCGTGCGCATGACCCGGTCGGCGATGCTCGACGTGCTGGGCCAGGACTACGTGCGCACCGCCCGCTCGAAGGGCCTCAGCGAGCGCCGGGTGGTGCGCGTGCACGCGCTGCGCAACGCCCTGCTGCCCGTGGTGACGGTCATCGGGCTGTCGTTCGGCTCGCTGCTCTCCGGGGCGCTGCTGACCGAGACGGTGTTCAGCTGGCCGGGCATCGGCCGCTGGGTCTACGACGCGATCGCCGCCCGCGACTACCCGGTGATCCAGGGCGGGGTGCTGTTCGTGGCGGTGATGTTCGCGATCGTGAACCTGCTCGTGGACATGACCTACGCCCTCATCGACCCCAGGATCCAGTACGCGTGAGCGACGTCCCCGCCACCCCCGCGGTCGCCGTGGCGCCCAGCGTCAGGGGCCGCTCGCTGGCCACCGACGCGTTCCGCCGCTTCTTCAAGCACCCCACCGGCCTCGTGGGCCTCTTCATCGTGGGCTTCTTCGTGGCCGTCTCGCTGCTCGCGCCGGTGCTGCGCCCCTACGACCCCTCGAGCGACCGCGACCTGCGCGCGCGCCTCGACCCGCCCAGCGCCGAGCACTGGTTCGGCGCCGACGAGCTGGGGCGAGACCTGTTCACGCGCGTCTGGCACGGCGGCCGGATCAGCCTCCGCGTCGGGCTGCTGGCCGTGGCCTTCGCCGCCGTCACCGGCACCCTGCTGGGCCTCACCGCCGGCTACGTGGGCGGCTGGCTCGACACGTTCATCGTCTGGCTCATGGACATCGTGCTGGCGTTCCCTGGCGTCCTGCTGGCGATCGTGATCGTGGCGACGCTGGGCCCGAACCTCACGAACGCCCTCATCGCCATCGCCGTGACGCAGGTGCCCATCTACACGCGCATCGTGCGCTCGGTCGTGCTGTCGGTGCGCGAGACGGAGTACGTGCAGGCGGCCAAGGCGCTGGGCACCAACCCGCTGGGCGTCGTCCTCAAGCACGTGCTGCCCAACAGCCTCTCGCCGCTGATCGTGCAGCTCACGCTCTCGATAGGCACCGCGATCCTCGACGTGGCCGCCCTGGGGTTCCTGGGCCTGGGCGCCCAGCCTCCAGAGCCGGAGTGGGGCCTGATGATCCGCGACGGCTTCACGCAGTTCGTGCGGGCGCCGTGGATGTCGATATTCCCCGGCATCGCGATCTTCCTCTCCGTGGTGGGCTTCAACCTGCTGGGCGACGCGATCAGGGACGTGCTCGACCCGCGCCTCCGCGACGCCTGAGCCTTGCCGATGACGCCGCCTGGCGACCCCGTCACGCCGGTCCTCCGTCGACCGCTGCCGCTGCGGCCGCGCTTCGTGCGCCGCGTCTGGGGCGGGGGAGCCCTGCCGGACCTGCTGGGGAGCGGCGACCCGGCCGACGAGCCGGGTGCTGACCCCGTGGGCGAGGCGTGGCTGGCCGACGGGCCCAGTGTCGTGGCGAGCGGGCCCCTGGCCGGGGCGACGGTCGCGGAGCTCGCCGCCAAGCACGGCGCCGACCTGCTGGGGACCGTGCCGGTGGCGCGCTACGGCCGGCGGCTGTCGCTGCTGGTGAAGCTCCTCGACGCGTCCGCCGACCTCTCGGTCCAGGTGCACCCGGACGACGCGTACGCGCTGGAGCACGAGGCGGCGTCCGGCCACCTGGGCAAGACCGAGGCCTGGTACGTCCTGCGGTCCGCCCCCGGCGCGGCGGTGCTGCGCGGCTTCGCGCGCGACGTGACGCCGGACGAGGTGCGCGCCGCGGCGGAGGACGGCACGCTGACGCGCCTGCTGCGCCGCGTGCCGGTGCGCAAGGGCGACGTGGTGGTGAACCCGGCCGGCACGGTCCACGCCGTGGGGGCCGGCCTGCTCCTCTACGAGGTCCAGCAGTCGAGCGACCTCACCTACCGCCTCTTCGACTACGGGCGCGTGGACGCCTCCGGCGAGCCGCGCGAGCTCCACCTCGACCACGCCCTGGCCGTGGCCGACATGGCGGCGGCGCCGCCGTCGCTGCCGCGGCCGCCCGCGGCGTCACCGGGCCGCTGGCGGCGGCTGGTCGAGAGGCCGGAGTTCGTCCTCGACGCCGTGCTGCTGCGCCCCGGCGCGGACGCGGCGGGCGCGACGAGCCCCGCGAGCTGCCAGGTGCTCACGGCGGTCTCCGGGACGGCGACGCTGGCGGCGGGCGGCGAGGTGCTCCGCCTGGCGACCGGCGGCACGGCGCTACTGCCGGCGGCGCTGGGGTCCTACGAGCTCTCGGGGGACGGCGAGGTGCTGCGCGCGGCCGTCGCGTGAGGCGCTCCCGCCGGCGCGACGCAACCGGATACGCGGCCCTCGAGCGGCGCAAGGGTCGAGCGAAGCGGCCGCGCCCCACCCACGGGCGCGGCCGCGGCAGGCTCGTGGGGACAGAGGACTAGGCGCCGGGGACGGCCCCCGTGCCGGGCCTCTCGTCGGCGACGGGCGGCACGAAGGCGGGCGGCTGGCCCTCCTCCTCGACGAGCATGACGTCGAGCACCTCGCGGAAGCCGCTGACGGTGATGACCTCGAGGTCGGCGAGGATCGCCTCCGGCACCTCCTCGAGGTTCGCCTCGTTCTCCTTGGGCAGGATCACGGTCTTGATGCCGGCCTGGTGCGCCGCCAGGAGCTTCTCCTTCACGCCGCCGATGGGCAGCACCCGCCCGCGCAGCGTGATCTCGCCGGTCATGGCGACGTCGCCGCGGACCTTGCGGCCCGTGATGGCGCTGACGACCGCCGTGGCCATGGCGATGCCGGCGGAGGGGCCGTCCTTGGGCGTCGCGCCCTCGAGCACGTGGACGTGCAGGTCGTGCTTCTCGTGGAAGTCGGAGGGGATCCCGAACTCGTCGGCGTTGCGGCGCAGGTAGGCGATGCCGGCCTGGGCGCTCTCCTTCATGACGTCGCCGAGCTGGCCGGTGAGCGTGACGTTGCCCTTGCCCGGCATGACGACGGCCTCGATGTCGAGGGTCACGCCGCCCACCGACGTCCAGGCCAGGCCGTGCGACAGCCCCACCTGCGGCTCCTTCTCGGCCTTCTCGTCGCGGAACGGCGGGACGCCGAGGAGCTCGCGCACCTTGACCCTGTCGATGACGACCTTGTCCTCCCAGGGCTCGCTGAGGTAGGCCTTCGCCATCTTGCGCGCGGCCTTGGCGATGAGCCTGTCGAGGTTGCGCACTCCGGCCTCGCGCGTGTACTCGGTGACGATCCGCTCGATGGCGTCGTCGGTGAACTCCAGGCGCTCCTCGAGCCCGTGGTCCTTGAGCTGCCGCGGCACGCGGTAGCGCTTCGCGATCTCGAGCTTCTCGGGCAGCGTGTAGCCCGGGATCTGGATGACCTCCATGCGGTCGAGGAGCGGCCGCGGGATCGTGGCGAGCGTGTTCGCCGTCGTGATGAACATGACCTTCGAGAGGTCGTAGGGGATCTCGAGGTAGTGGTCGACGAAGTTGTTGTTCTGCTCGGGGTCTAGCACCTCGAGCAGGGCCGAGGACGGGTCGCCCCTGAAGTCGGCCGTCATCTTGTCGACCTCGTCGAGCAGGAAGACCGGGTTGATCGTCCCCGCGGTCTTCATGCCCTGGATGATGCGCCCCGGCAGGCTGCCGATGTAGGTGCGCCTGTGTCCGCGGATCTCGGCCTCGTCGCGCACGCCGCCCAGGCTCATGCGCACGAACTTGCGGTTGAGGCTGCGCGCGATCGACTTGCCCAGGCTCGTCTTGCCGACGCCGGGCGGGCCCACCAGGCAGAGGATGGGCGCCTTGTAGTCGGAGTCCTTCTTGTCCTTGGTGAGCTGCCTGACGGCGAGGAACTCGACGATGCGCTCCTTGGGCTCCTCGAGGGCGTAGTGGTCCTCGTCGAGCACCTGCTGGCTGTGCGCGACGTCGAGGCGCTCGTCGTCCATCTCGGACCAGGGGAGGTCGAGGATCGTGTCGAGGTAGGTGCGCACGACCGTGGCCTCGGGGGAGCCGGCCGCCATCTTCTCGAGGCGGTCGATCTCCTTCAGAGCGCGCTCCCTGGCGTGGTCGGGCATCTTCTTCTCCTCGACCCGCTTGCGCAGCTCCTCGGTCTCGGAGGCCTCGTCGTTGCCGAGCTCCTTCTGGATGGCCTTCATCTGCTCGCGCAGGAAGTACTCGCGCTGGTTCGAGTCCATCTGCTGCTTGACGCGAGCGCTGATCTGCTTCTCGGTCTCGAAGCGCTCGAGGTCGCGGGTGAGGAACCCGTAGACGAGCTCGAGGCGCTTGGCGACGTCGGCCTCCTCGAGGGCCGCCTGCTTGTCGGCGACCTCCCAGGTGGAGTACTTGGCGATGAGGTCGGCGAGCGGGCCCGGCTCCTTCATCCCCCTGAGGTTCTCGAGGTGGAAGGAGTCGAGCCTGAGGTTCTTGTTCTGCTGCGCGTACTCGCCGAAGGCGGACTTGACCTGCTCGACGAGCGCCTGGGTGCGCGGCGAGGCGGCCTCCGACGTCACCTCCGGCACCGTGGACACCTTCGCCCGCAGCGACGGTCCCGGCAGGTACTCCTCGATGCGGGCGCGCTCGCGCCCCTCGACGAGCACCTGCAGCGTGTCGTTGGGCAGCCTGATGACCTGCTTGATCACGGCCAGCGTGCCGACCGAGTAGAGGTCGTCGCCGGTGGGGTCGTCGACCCTGGCGTCGCGCTGGACGACCAGCACGACCCTGTTGTCGCCCGCCTGCGCCTCTTCCAGCGCCCGCTTCGACTTCGGCCTGCCGACGTCCACGTTCTCGAGCGTGCGCGGCAGCACGACCTGCGTGCGCAACGCGATGACGGGTAGCTCCCAATCCATGGCCCAAGTAGAACCCCGCCCGCGCCGCGCGCTCCGTAAGGTGGCTGACTACGCGCTCGGCCCGTAAGCCAGCTTACGAACGGCGGGTTCCCTCCTCAGGGGGCCGGCGCTCCCTCTCGGCTCGGGCGGCGCGCCGCTCGCGGCCGGGTCGAGCGGCTCGCGATGGGGTCGAGGCCTCAGAGCTCCAGCGGCACGCCCAGCTCCGGGCACCTGACGCGGCGCCCGGCCGCCCGCTGGGCGTCGGCGAAGCCGGCCATCGCCTCGGGCTCGCCGTGCACGAGGAGCAGCTCGGCGGTGGGGGAGGCGGCGACGAAGGCCTCGAGGTCGCCGCGGTCGGCGTGAGCGGAGAAGCCGCCGATCGTGTGGATGCTCGCCTTCACCGCGATCTCCTCCCCGAAGATCCTGACCACCTTGGCGCCGTCGACGAGCGCGCGTCCCAGCGTGCCGCGCGCCTGGTAGCCGACGATGACGATGCTGGCGGCCTCCCGCCACAGGTTGTGCTTGAGGTGGTGCAGGACGCGCCCGCCGGTCATCATCCCCGAGCCCGCCATGATCACGGCGCCGCCGTGGACGTCGTTGAGGCGCTTCGACTCCTCGGTCGTGACCGTGAAGATCAGCGAGGGCGGAGCGAACGGGTCGCCGCCGGACGCGAACACGGCCGCGACCTCCGGCTCGAGCTCGGCGATGCCGTCGCCGTAGACACGCGTCACCTGGGTCGCCATCGGCGAGTCGAGATAGACCGGTATGTCAGGGATGATGCCGAGGGCCTTCAGGCGGTAGAGCTCGTAGAGCACCTGCTGCGCGCGCTCGACGGCGAAGGTCGGGACGATCACGTTCCCGCCGGCCTCCAGGGCCCGGACTATCACGGACGCGAACTCCTCCCTCGTCGCCTCGAGCGAGCGGTGCGAGCGGTCGGCGTACGTCGTCTCCAGCACCACCGCGTCGGCGTCCCGCGGCGGCGAGGCCGAGACGTGGAGGGCGCTCTGCCCGTTGCCGAGGTCGCCGGAGAACACGACCCGTCTACCCTCCGCCTCGACCTCCAGGTAGGCGCTGCCCAGGATGTGGCCGGCGCGGCGGTAGGTGACGCGCACGCCCGGCAGCGGCTCGAACGGCTCGTCGTAGGCCGCCGGGCGGAAGCGGGCGATGGCCTCCTCGGCCTCCGCCGCCGTGAAGAGGGGCCCCGGCACCTCGTGGGCCCGGCCCGCCCGCGCGGCCCTGCGCAGCTCCCTCTCGTGGTCCTCGCGCGCCAGAGCGGCGGCGTCGCGCAGGATGATGGCCGCGATCTCGCGCGTGCCTGGCGTGGCGTGGAACTCGCCGCGGTAGCCGAGGCTGACGAGCCGCGGCAGGCGGCCGACGTGGTCGAGGTGCCCGTGCGTGACGAGCACCGCGCCCAGGCCGCCGGGGTCGAAGGGGAAGGGGCTCCTGTTCAGCGCCTCCAGCTCGGCGGGCCCCTGGAACTGCCCGCAGTCGACGACCAGCGTCCCGCCGCGGGTCTCGAGCAGGTGGCAGCTCCCCGTGACAGTGCGCGCCGCGCCGGCGCAGGTCAGCCTCACGCGGCCGCCCACGTGAGCCGGCCGGCCCCCAGGCTCGCCGCCACCCGCCCCGCCTCGCGCAGGTGGGAGAGGTAGGCCGACACGGTGCAGTGGTTCAGGTGGTAGCGGGGGAGGTCGTCCATGACCAGCCCCAGCTCGGTCCCCACGCGGGCCAGCACCTCCTCGGTGGTCGCGCCGTCGCAGGCGGCCAGAACCGCCTCCTCGGCGCGCGCCACCGAAGCCCGGTTCGCCGCCGCGATGCCGGGCAGGTCCTCGGTGACCTCGCCGTGCCCCGGCAGCAAGACGCGGGCGCCGCTCGCTGCCACGACGTCGAACGCGGCCTTCTGCGCGCCCACGTCCTGGCCGAACGGCAGCGGGTAGCGCGCCAGCGTGGCCGGCCCGAACACGGCGTCGGAGGCGATGAGCACGTCGTCGACCAGCACGGCCAGCATGCGGTGGGCGTGGCCGCGCACGTCGAGCAGCTCGAGCCGCAGGCCGGCGACCTGGAGGGGCCCGGCCTCCACCTCGGCGTGCACTGGCGACGGCTTGGCCTGCAGCCACTTGGTGGTCATCTCCGGCGGCGGCTTGGCCCCGTGGAAGAGGTAGACGGGCTCGAGGTACGGCGACCTGATCACGCTCGCCTCGATCGTCGGCGCGTGGACGACCGCCTCCGGGTACTGCCTCACGAGGTAGTCGTTGCCGCCGAAGTGGTCGGCGTGGCTGTGCGTGTTGACGACCGCCGCCAGCGTCAGGCCCAGGTCCTCGAGCGCGCGCCTGACGCGCCGGCCGTGGTCGGAGTCCTGTCCCGTGTCCACCACCACCGCCCGGCCGCCGTCGCCCGCGACGATCGCCGAGTTCACGGCGCCGGTCAGCGCGTAGACGCGGTCGGAGAGCCGCACCGGAGGCTCGTGCTTGGCCATGCCCCAAGCTAACAGGGCGCGGCGGCGCGCCGTGCGTGGGGGAGGGCGCTCACGAGATGCCGAAGGCGGCCTTGGGCCGGTCGGCGCCGGTCGCTGGGCGCCGCCGCTCTGGCCACCGCCCCGGGCCCGCCGCCACCGCACGCCGCCCGGGACCGCGCCTCACGACCGCCTCTCGAACCGCGCGAGGTAGAAGCCGTCGAGCCCTCTCAAGGGCAGGAGGTACGCGCCCACGCGCGCCGGCAGGAGCGTGCCCGGTGCCGCCGGCAGGGGCAGCGGCGCGAAGCCGGGCGCCTCCTCGAGGAACGCGGCGGCCCGCTCCACCCCCTCTTCCGGCGTCAGCGAGCAGACGGCGTAGAGGAGGGTGCCCTCGACCCTCACGGCGCGGGCGGCGGCGCGCAGCATCTGCGCCTGCAGCCCGGCGAGCCGCGTCACGTCCTCCGGCCCCAGGCGCAGCTTGATCTCGGGGTGGCCGCGCAGCGTGCCGGTGCCGCTGCACGGCGCGTCGAGGAGCGCGCGGTCGCCCGCCGGCGTGCCCGCGGGCGGCCAGCCGGCCGTGAGGTCGGCGACCACGTGCTCGGCCGCCAGGCCCAGGCGCGCGAGGTTGCGCTCGGCGGACGCGGCGCGCTTGGCCGACGCCTCGACGGCCACGACGCGGGCGCCCGCGGCGGCCAGCGTCGCGGTCTTCACGCCGTGGCCGGCCGCCAGGTCGTAGACGAGCTCCCCGGCGCGGGCGCCGAGGAGCCTGGCCGCGTACAGCGAGGCCGGGTTCTGCGGCTGCACGAGCCCGTCCCCGAACGCGCGGAGGTCGGCCAGCGGGACCGGCGAGCGCACCGAGAGGGAGCGCGGCAGGGCGCCGGCGCCGGCGTCCTCGGGGAGGGGCAGGTCGGGGCCGGGCCTCACCTCGCAGCCCTGCGCGAGCAGCGACTCCTCGGCCCCCTCGCGCACCGCGGTGAGCCACAGCGGCTCGGGCTCCAGCATCGCCAGCGCGGCGGAGACCGCCGCCTCCCTGCCCAGCGCGGCCTGGAACCTCTCGAACAGCCAGGCCGGCAGCGACAGGTCGCGCTCGGGGTCGACGGCCCCCGCCGCCCCGGTTCGCCCGGACGCGCCCTCGCCCTGGGCCGTGGCGCGCGCCAGCCGTCGCAGCACGGCGTTGACGAGGCCGGCGTGCCGCCCGCTCACGCCCTTCACGACCTCGACCCAGGCGCTGACGGCGGCGTAGGGGGGAGTCCCCCGCCACAGCAGCTCGTAGGCGCCGAGCCGCAGCGCCGCCGACAC